>JAIXYA010000255.1 GCA_027490485.1 Comamonadaceae bacterium | reverse complement strand
CTGGACTACGAGTCCGCCTTGCCGCCAGTCAAGGCCAGCGAACCGCAGTTCGTCCCGCAGTCCACCGAGCTGATCTCAACGCTCAAAAAGAAAACGCCCAAACAAATCGCTGAGTTGATGGACTTGAGCGATGCGCTGGCCCAACTCAATGTGGACCGGTACAAAGCCTGGTCGCCACAATTCACCGAGACCAATGCCCGCCCTGCGGTGTTGGCCTTCAATGGCGATGTCTATGAAGGACTGGACGCCAAAACATTGAAACCCAAAGACTTGCAATGGGCGCAAGACCATGTGGCCATCTTGAGTGGTTTGTATGGCGTGCTGCGGCCGCTTGACCTGATGCAACCGTATCGGCTGGAGATGGGCACTGCGCTCAAACACGGCAAGGCCAACAACCTCTACCAGTTTTGGGGCGCACAAATTGCAGAGCATTTGAACCAACAACTGAGCCACTACAAAGATCCTGTCATAGTCAATTTGGCGTCGCAAGAGTATTTCAAAGCGGTGGACCGCAAAGCCTTGCAAGCACGGGTGATCGAATGTGTGTTCCAAGACTTTAAAAACGGGCAGTACAAAATCATCAGTTTTTTTGCCAAACGCGCCAGGGGTTTGATGGCGCGATACGCCATACAACACCAACTTAAAACGCCCCAAGCTTTGCAAGCCTTCAACTCGGAAGGTTACTGTTTCACACCTGACGCATCCAACGAGGACACCTTGGTGTTTCGTCGACAGATCAACGACTGAGACCCCAAACCATGCAAATCTTTGTCAACGGTGTGCGTATTGAAGTGGAAGACACCGGCGAGAAAGACCGCGTTGCGGTGTTGTTGATCCCCGGCATGGCCATGCAACTCATCGTCTGGCCTGAGGCCATGGTGCATCAATTGCACCAAGCGGGTTACCGTGTCATTCGTTTCGACAACCGCGACATTGGCTTATCGCAAGACATGGCGCATTTGCCTGCCCCGAATTTGCTGTGGTTCATGCTGCAACAAAAATTGGGTTTCCAACCGCAGGCTCCTTACAGCATCCAAGACATGGCCAACGATGCTTTAGGTGTGCTGGACCACTTGCACATCAACCAAGCGCATTTGGTGGGTGTCAGCATGGGCGGCATGATGGGGCAACGCATCTGCATCACGGCGCCTGAGCGTGCCTTAAGTTTGACCAGCATCATGAGCAGCAGTGGTGCCAAAGGCTTGCCAGGTCCCACATCGGAGATGCGCCGCGTCCTGTTCACGCCGCCTGCCAAGCCCGGAACTGACGCTGCCTATCAACATGCATTGCGTTTTGTACAAGCGCTGGCAGGTCCGGGCTTTACCCACCCCGAAGGGTCGCAAGAACGATTGGTTCAAGAGTCTTTAAAGCGCAGCAGCCGTCCTATGGGTGCATACCGACAAATGTTGGCTGCCATGGCCGACCGCGCACGCGCTGGTCTGCTGGCTCGTATCACCGCCCCCACTTTGGTGATCCATGGCAAGGCTGATCCGCTGGTGCCCTATGCTTGTGGCGAGGACACGGCCAGACGTATTCCCAACGCCAAGATGCATGGCATCGAGGGCATGGGCCACGATATGCCGCCCGGCGTCCTCGACAACATGATGGCTCGGCTTCTGCCTTTTTTGAATGCACACACCCCTTTATGAATACCCCTGAAACATCGTTGCTGGGCAAGGTTGCCACTTATGCCGATCTTTATGACGCTGCCTTGCTCTATCCCTTGCCCAGAGCAGCGCAGCGTGAGCAGATTGGCATCACAGACCGCCCCATTTTTTTGGGTGCAGACTTGTGGACGGCTTATGAGTTGAGTTGGCTCAATGCGCGAGGCAAACCCCAGGTTGCGCTGGGACGCTTCACCGTGCCAAGTGAGAGTACACATTTGGTGGAGAGCAAGTCGCTCAAGCTCTATCTCAACAGTTTCAACAACACCGTGTTTGCTGACATCGACGCAGTTCGTCAAACTTTGCATAAAGATTTATCGGAAGCGGTTTGGCGTGGGGGTGTGATGAACTCCAGTGTGGGTGTGCAATTGATGTCGCCTGAGCAATATGCTAAAGAAAAAATTACTGAGATGGACGGGCTGAGTTTGGATCGATTGGACTTGGACTGCAGCCATTACCAACCTGCGCCTGAGTTACTCAGCACCACCTTTAACGAAGCGCCGGTCACAGAGACGCTTTACAGTAACTTGTTGAAAAGCAATTGTTTGGTGACGGGTCAACCCGACTGGGGCAGTGTCAGCATCAGCTACAGCGGGGCGCAAATTGACCAAGCTGGTTTGTTGCAGTACATCGTGAGTTTTCGCAACCACAATGAATTTCATGAGCATTGCGTGGAGCGCATCTTTATGGATATTTGGACGCGCTGCAAACCTACCAAGCTCACTGTCTATGCACGTTACACGCGCCGTGGTGGGGTGGATATCAACCCTTGGCGCAGCAGCCATGCACAAGCTTTACCGCCGCAAGTACGGACCGCGCGGCAATAAGGTGCTTAGTCGTTGAACGATGTCAGGGGAGACAGGTCAGCAAAGCTGGCCGAGCGTTTGTTTTGAAACGCATCAATGGCTTCTTTCACATGGGCATTGCTCCAAATGCCACTTTGCAACCAACCCATTTGTTTGAGCGCATCGTCTGTGCTGTGGTCACGCGCATAGTGCAGCGCTTGTTTGGTGCCCCAAATGGCCACAGGTGGTTTGCTGGCGATTTCTTTGGCAGCTTGCATGGCGGCAGCTAACGCGCTGGCTGCATCAGGCAATACGTCATTGACCAAGCCGTAATGCAAAGCTTTGTCTGCGCTCATGCGTCTGCCGGTGTAGGCCAATTCTTTCACCACAGCCATAGGCATGAGTTTGGGTAAACGCTGCAAAGTGCCTACATCGGCCACCATGCCGATATTGATCTCTTGGATACAGAAAAACGCGTCCGCGCTGGCATAGCGCAGGCACGCTGCTGTAACCATGTCCACAGCACCACCAATGCAACCGCCTTGCAAGGCCACGATGACGGGGATGCGCAGGTTTTCTATCCGTGTGAATGTGGACTGCAAACCCGCCAACATATCTGCAATGGCGGCGCGACCTTCTGCACTTTGATCATCCATTGCTACCGATGAACCAAACACATCCAACGACATACCTGCACTGAAGTGCTTGCCCGTGCTGCTCATCACCAACACCCTTGCTTGGTTGCCTTGGTGTAAATCGTGCAGCACCGAGTCGAGTTCGCGCCAAAAAGTCAGGTCCAAAGTATTGAGTGCTTGCGGGCGGTTCAACACCAAGTGGGCAATATGGTCTTGGATGCTCAGTTCAAAACAGGTCAGCTTGTTCATGGTGGGGCTCGGTAGGGGGTGAGGGTTCGCGCAACAGCAAGACAGATTTTGCAGCATCAGGGGTAAGTGCTTCTTGCGAATCGGCTTTCACCAAAGCCCCGACGCGAACACCCAGCAAACGCAAACGCCGTTTCATGTCCACGCGCTTTAAACACAGTCCACCGATCTTGCGAATGTCTGCTGCATCGGCGGTGTAATGGTCAATGGTTTGGTCTCGGGTGACACTTTGAAAATTGTCAAAGCGCAGCTTGATGCCAATGGTTTTACCCACATAGCCTTTGCGCTGTAAATCAGCGGCCACTTGTTGGCACAAGCGCGTGAAGATTTCTCCCAAGGCGGCTCGGTCGTTGACCACATGCAAGTCTTTGTCAAACGTGGTCTCGCGGCTCATGGACACGGGTTCGCTTTCGGTCACGACGGGACGTTCATCAACACCATGGGCTGCATCGAAAAGCCAAGCCCCATAACTCTTGCCAAAGTATTGCATCAACCATCCACGCTCTTTGGCAGCCAAGTCGCCAATGGTGTGGATGTCCTGTGCTTGAAGTTTGGCTTCGGCTTTGGGGCCAATGCCGTTGATCTTGCGACACGACAGCGGCCAAATTTTGCTCTCTACATCTTGCGCGTAGAGGATGGAAATACCGTTGGGCTTATTCAATTCGCTGGCCATTTTGGCCAACAACTTATTAGGCGCTACGCCAATGGAACACGTCAGGCCCGTGTGTTCTGTGATGGTTTTTTGAATCAACCGCGCCAAGGCCTTGCCGCCATCTCGCTGACCACCAGGTACCTCGGTGAAGTCTATGTAAATTTCATCCACACCACGGTCTTCCACCACAGGCGCAATGTCGGCGACGATGTCTTTGAAAGCTCTGGAGTAAAAACGGTATTGGTCAAAATCCACCGGCAACAAAATCGCCTCGGGACACAGTTTGGCGGCCTTCATGACCCCCATGGCAGAACCCACGCCAAAAGCACGGGCTGCATAGGTAGCGGTGGTGATGACGCCACGGCCGGTGTAGCCCTTGAGGCGAGGAAACACCTCGATGGGAATATCTGCCAAGTCAGCAGTGGTCCATTCGCGCTGGGGTTCTAAAGCACGCATTCGACTCAGTAAATCGTCTTCACGGCGGCGTCCACCGCCTATGACCACTGGCAAGCCCTTGAGTTGCGGGTAGCGCAACAACTCTACCGACGCATAAAAAGCGTCCATGTCCAAGTGGGCAATGCGGCGCAACAAGGCCATGACCGCTGGAGTTAAACGCTTAGCGTGGGAAGGTTCCTGGCAGCAAGATATCGCGATTGACCGTGTTGATGTCGGTATGTCCGCAAAATGCCATGCTGAGTGAGAGTTCGTTGTGGATGATTTGCAAAGCTTTGGTGACGCCTGCTTCACCCATGGCGCCTACGCCGTAGAGCATGGCGCGGCCAATGTAAACACCTTGCGCACCCAATGCTTTGGCTTTGAGTACGTCTTGGCCACTGCGAATACCCCCGTCCATATGCACTTCAATGTCTTTGCCCACAGCATCCACGATGGCAGGTAAAGCATTGATACTGGACTCAGCGCCATCCAATTGACGACCGCCATGGTTGGACACGATGAGGGCATCAGCGCCGCTTTGTACTGCCAAGCGAGCGTCCTCTACATCTTGTATGCCCTTCAAAATGAGCTTGCCACCCCACAGTTTTTTCACCCACTCCACATCGGCCCAATTGAGCGTGGGGTCAAACTGGCGACTGGTCCACTCACCCAAAGAGCTCATGTCATTGATGCCTTGTACATGGCCCACGATGTTGCCAAATTGACGGCGTTGTGTGCCCAACATGCCCTTGCACCATTGGAGTTTGGTCATCAGGTCGATGATGTTGGTGAGGGTGGGCTTAGGCGGTGCGGACAAACCGTTCTTGATGTCTTTGTGGCGTTGCCCCAAAATTTGCAAGTCCAAGGTCAAGACCAAAGCCGAGCAACCCGCCACCTTGGCGCGTTCAATCAATCGAGCCACAAACTCGCGGTCTCGCATGACATAGAGCTGAAACCAAAAGCCTGCACCTGCATGTTGGGCCACATCTTCAATGGAGCAAATGCTCATGGTGGACAAGGTGAAGGGGACGCCAAACTTTTTCGCCGCACGTGCGGCCAATATCTCGCCATCCGCATGTTGCATACCAATCATGCCAGTCGGTGCAATCGCCACCGGCATGGCAGCAGCTTGGCCGATCATGGTGGTTGCGGTGGATCGTCCTTCCATGTTGACCGCCACGCGTTGGCGTAATTTGATTTTTTGAAAATCATCTTCATTGGCGCGGTAGGTGCTTTCGGTCCAACTGCCTGAGTCGGCATAGTCGTAAAACATTTTGGGCACACGTTTTTTCGCCAAGGCTTGAAGGTCTGCAATATGGGTGATGACGGTCATGGGAACTCCTGATCAATGGGAGAGATGTTAGCCGTTGTCCAAGGGCAGACCTGTCGCCAAGATTCATCAGCGATAGGATGCAGGTTTTCTTTTGTAAGTGATGCCACGCATGTCCTTTTTCAAAGATATTTCCGTCTCTACTGTGTTTGCGGGTGCGGTGACGGTGATGGTGGGCTTCACCAGCTCGGTGGCGGTGGTGTTTCATGCAGCGCAGTCAGCGGGTGCAGATGCCGCCCAAATGGCTTCTTGGATTTGGGCTTTGGGCTTGGGCATGGGTATTACCTGCATGGCCCTGTCTTGGCGCTATAAGCAACCCGTGGTGACAGCGTGGTCCACACCGGGGGCGGCGATGTTGATCACAGCCGCCAGTGGGATGCCCATGGCCGAGGTGATTGGCGCTTTCGTGGTGTCGTCTTTGTTGGTCGCGGCAGTGGGCTTTAGCGGCGTGTTTGAACGCTTTATGCACCGTATTCCTCTGCCGCTGGCGGCTGGCATGTTGGCGGGTGTGTTGCTGCGCTTAGGCTTGGATGTGTTTGTCAATATGTCTCAGCATTGGCCCCTGCCACTGCTGATGACAGTGGTGTATTTGTTGGCCCGACGTTGGCAACCGCGCTATGCCGTCGCCCTGTCATTGTTGGCAGGTACAGCGTTGGCAGCATGGCAAGGTGATGTGCATTGGCAAAGCATCGATTGGCAGTGGGCGCAACCGGTGTGGGTGACACCCTCGTTCAGCGTGGCTGCATTGATTGGCATGGCCTTGCCGTTGTTCATCATCACCATGGCTGCGCAAAACATCCCGGGGGTGGCTGCCATGAAAGCGCACGGCTATGCGCCGCCGCTGTCGCCTGTCATGGGCTGGATAGGCGTGGTCAATGTGCTGCTAGCGCCCTTTGGTGCATTTGCCCTGAATTTGGCCGCTATCACGGCAGCGATTTGTTCTAACGAAGAAGCCCATGCTGACAAAACCAAACGCTATACCGCTGCCATGAGTGCAGGTATTTTTTATATTTTGATGGGATTGGCAGGTGCCTCGGTGGTCAGTTTGTTTGCAGCCTTGCCTAAAGCGCTGGTGATGGTGATTGCAGGCCTAGCCTTGTTTGGCACGATTGCCAACGCCTTGGCCAATTCACTGGAAGATATTTCCACCCGCGAACCCGCCTTGATTACCTTTTTGGTGACGGCTTCGGGCTTTAGCTTGTGGGGAATTGGCGCGGCATTTTGGGGCTTGGTGGCGGGTGCCATTGCTTGGGGCTTGTCGCCTCACCCCAAAGACTAGGACCAAATCACACTGTTTTTGCTGGCATACCAGTTGTCTAACTGGTGTTGCACCGCGTATTCAATGCGGCTGCGTTTGATTTTCATGGTGGGTGTGAGGCAGCCGTTTTCAATGCTCCAAGGCTCAGCAGCCACCACCAGCATTTTCAAGCGCTCGTAGTCCGCAATGCCTTGGTTGACTTCGGCCAGCAAGTCGACCAAGGCTTTTTCGACTTCAGAGCGGACTTCGCTTTGCTTGAGTTTGGGACGCAGGTCTTCAGCCAACACTACCAAGGCATAGGCCGACTCAAAACCCGAACCCGACACCATGGACAACTCGATCATGGGATGGGCATTCAACAGGTTTTCAATAGGCGCAGGCGCAACGTACTTGCCCTTGCTGGTCTTGAACAGTTCTTTCAGGCGTCCGGTGATTTTGAGTTGACCGTCGGGTCGACGTGAACCCAAATCGCCGGTCTTGAAGAACCCATCCGCCGTGAAGGATTCCGCATCCAGGTCGGGGCGTTTGTAATAGCCCACCATTTGCCCAGGCGACTTGATAAGGATTTCGCCTTCGTCGCT
>JAIXYA010000083.1 GCA_027490485.1 Comamonadaceae bacterium | reverse complement strand
TAAGGGTCCTCCCGCGACGGTAGAGAAATCTTTCCAGTAATCAGCGTCACTGACTCGATTGATATTAAAGCCAAACCCTATGGGCTGGCTGGCATCTGACCACCCATTGTGTTGGTGCGAATAGCCCCATCGTGATCTACCACGCAAAGAGTCATAAGGCATGACGTTGAGCTTTGCCACGCCGTCAAAGGGAGGGTTTGGTGCTTTGCGCTCAAGGTAACGAAACTCACTGTCAAATCGTGTGCCGCGCTTGGCCATCGAGGTGGTTGTCACTGTCAGGTCGCGGTTGGGCGCCAAATTGGCATAGTAAGGCAAGCTGGCCTCGACACCACCTTTGTTGTCGATCGCAAAAGCGGGCGGCAAAAACCCTGACTTACGCTGGGCACTCAAAGGAAAACTAAAGGAGGGTATGGGCAGCAAAGGCACATTCATAAAGCGCAGCACACCATTTTCAGCCAAGCCCTCATTCAAGTCGTTGTCAAAATTGATTTTTTCTGCTTCGACCATCCAATCAGGCAACCATGAGGGGCCGGGTTTACGGGTGCAGGTGGTGTAAGTGGCTTTCTTGGCCACCGCATGCTTGTCGTCGATGAAATCGATGCGCTCAGCTTGGCCATGGCCCTCTGCGCGCAAAAAGGTGTAAGACGGGTTGAGGAAAAAACCGCTGAACGCATCGACTTGCAAGTCAAGCAAACTTCCTTGGTAACGGTTACCACCGCGGTTCATGTACACATTGCCACTGGCACGGGCGCGGTCGTCGGGCTGGTAATAGTCAATGCTGTCCGCCTGAATCAAGGTGTCCGCTTTGCGCAGCACGCTGTTGCCCTGCAAAGAGGTGTCCAAATCGGTTCGCCCGGTAATAAAGTCGCCTTGCACAAAGGTAGGTAGCTGGTTGCGCATTTGCGGCGTCCATCGCTCCATCAGCCCTGTGCTGGGCTTGAGTTTGAGCGAAGGCTCCCCTTCTTGCGCAAAAGCGGACGAGCAAAACAAGGCCGTGCAGGACCCTATGCTGGTGAACACCGACAATAGAAAATTCTTGCGCATGTAAGAAGACCGGCCTGCCCGAGAGCGCTGTTTGTAGAATTTGGATTATCCATGAGCCCATCTCCCCAAGACTTTCCTGCCGACCATGCCCTGACATCGGCGATTCAACTGCTGGGTTGGGCCCAAGCTTCTCGAGCCCAAGCTTTTGCCCATTGGCTTGAATCTGTGTCATCGGCTCACCAGCTGCGGCCAGCAACTGTGCGCGCAGCCAGTGCAGATGCCAGCTTTCGGCGTTACTTCAGGGTAGACACCCCTGAGACCAGCTTGATCATCATGGATGCGCCCCCTGACAAGGAAAACAGCCAACCCTTTGTGGAAATTGCTGCTTTGATGCATGCTGCCGGCTTGTTGGCGCCAAAAGTGCTGGCCTGGGACGCTGCACAAGGTTTTATGCTGCTCGACGATCTTGGTCAAGACACCATGATGCAAGCGCTTGACCCAGGGCACACGCAACACAATGCTGATTTGTTTGGCAGAGCGCTGGATGCCCTGTTAACTTGGCAGCAAGCCTCCCGCCCAGATGTCTTGCCCCCGTATGACGCGGCGTTGCTGCAACGTGAGCTGCAACTGTTCCCTGACTGGTACATCGCCCAACACCGTGGCAAAACCTTGGACACAGCCCAAACGCAAGCGCTCCAGAACAGCTTCTCCCTGCTGGTGACGCATAACTTGGCGGCTCCCATGGTGTTTGTGCACCGCGACTTTATGCCACGCAACCTGATGATGCCCTGGGACCCCGAAGAACCGCGCTTGGGTGTTCTTGACTTCCAAGACGCTGTCTATGGCCCGATTACCTACGATATTGCCAGCCTGATGCGAGACGCCTTCATCAGCTGGGAAGAAGATTTTTGCATTGACATAACCGTTCGCTACTGGGAGAGGGCTCGCGCCCTTGGAATGCTCGACCACGACGGTTGGCACAGCGATTTTGGCGCTTTCTACCGCGCGGTGGAATGGATGGGTTTGCAAAGGCATTTGAAGGTAGCCGGCATTTTTGCTCGGCTGACCCTGCGCGATGGCAAACCCAAATATTTGGCGGATACGCCACGCTTTATTGCTTATATCCGCGCCACTTGCAGTCGCTACCGGGAACTGACCCCTCTTCTACGGTTGATTGACGACATCGAAGGCCATCAAGCGGTCAGCGGTTTTGCTTACGGACGGGTATAGGCCAAGTGCCACGCTTTTTCTGCTCACACCCTCTGCAAGTCGGCTTGTCTTTGGATTTACCAGCTGACACCAGCCGACACATCCAAGTCTTGCGCCTGCAGCCTGGCGCGAGCATCACTTTGTTTGATGGCTGCGGTGGTGAGTACACAGCCTGCATCTTGCAAATGGGGCGCCACACCGTTACTGCTCGCATAGACAGCCACCAGGCACTAGAGCGCGAAAGCGCTGTCTACAGCCACGTGGTGATAGGGATGCCAGCCAATGAGCGCATGGATTGGTTGGTGGAAAAAGCCACCGAACTGGGCGTTGCGCGCATCACGCCGCTGATGACGGCCCATGGGGTGCTGCGCCTCAATGCCGAAAGAGCACTTAAGCGTCAGCTTCACTGGCAAGGGATTGCACAAGCAGCTTGCGCGCAGTCGGGCCGCAACACCCTGCCTCAGATCGATGTACCGCAAAGCTGGGCGGAGTGGTTCAACACTTTCCACCACGATGAAACACAAGCCCACTGGATGCTGTCATTGTCGGCAACGTCAACGCCTTTGAATTCAGGTCCTGAAGTTAAACGGGTGCTTTTGCTCAGTGGTCCCGAAGGGGGTTTGAGCCACGACGAAGAAGCACAAGCGCTCGAGAAAGGGTTCGTCGACGTCAGCTTAGGTGCGCGGGTGTTGCGCGCTGAAACCGCTCCACTGGCAGTGCTGTCACACTGGATTTAAAGGGCGTAACGGCTGTCTAACCACGCCAACAGCTTGCTCAGCACCAACGCTTTTTCCGGGTCATTGAAAATTTCGTGGTACATCACATTAAAGCAATGCGACTGAACCACCTGTGTGGGGGCTAAGCGTACAAATTCGGCACTCGCTTGTGGCAACACCAACTGGTCTTGACCGGCATAAAGCAGCAAAGTAGGCATGGACCACGCACTTGCCTGCGCCACGGTTTGGGTGCCTTCTTTCAGTATCCAGGCTGCCAATCCTGCTGAAATTTGGCGATGCACCAAGGGGTCTTCCAAATACGAGCGAACCACCTTTGCGTCACGGGCGACCCAAGCGGATTTCACACCATTGTCAACCCGGATATGCGGAAACAATTTGGGCAAGGTTGCCAGTAGCAATTTTTGAATGATGTTGGTTTGTGCGCCCAAGGCGGGTGAACTCATCACCAAGGCATCGATGTGCGGCAAAGCGTTCGCTACCGCACGTGCAGCAATCAAGCCGCCCATGCTGTGGCCTAGCAGCACCACAGGAGCGGGGCTCAGGGTGCGCACATGTTCGATGACAAAGCGAGCATCGTCTAGCAACTGGGATGGGGAGAGCAAGTTGCCGCGCAAGCCACTGGACAAACCATGGCCATGGTGGTCATAACCAAAGACCGCATAGCCTGCCGCCTGCAAAGCACTGGCAACGTGTCCGTAACGACCCATGTGTTCACCCAATCCATGCAGCAGCAAAATGGCGGCATGTGCTTTTTCAGGTGCGTTGGGCCAAGCATAAAAGGCCAGGGTTTGCTCGCCCTGATCGAGCATGGTGACCTGAGGTTTTTGGGCCGCTTGGTCGGCAATTGAAGACATGGAGACTTAAAGAGTGGGAGCGGCCAATTTGAACACAGCGGTTGCTGCTCTGGCATTGGGCCACCACCGCACCACGCCATCGTCTTGCAAACCAAAGGCATCCTTGATGTGCAACTGCGTGTTTTTCGCCAGTGCCAAAAAATCTGCAAAAGTGGCAACCCGTATATTGGGAGTGTCATACCACTGGTAGGGCAATTTGCGTGTCACCGGCATATAGCCCTGCAAAACACTTAATCGGTTGGGCCAATGGGCAAAATTGGGGAAGGTAACTATGCCTAGGCGACCCACACGCACGGTTTCTTGCAAC
>JAIXYA010000198.1 GCA_027490485.1 Comamonadaceae bacterium | reverse complement strand
TGGGGCGGGCCTTCGTATGTCCAGAGGGTGAGTTGCATGGTGTTCGCCTTAGGCTGCCAGTTTGATGCGACGACGCAGGGGGCGGCTGAACAGTTCGGCCAAATCGGCAGCTTGTTCGTAGCCTTGAATGGGGGTGAAAACCAATTCGATGGCCCACTTGGTGGTCAGGCCTTGGGCTTCAAGCGGGTTGGCCAAGCCCAGTCCACACACCACGATGTCGGGGGCAGCGGCGTGACAACGGTCGAGTTGGTTTTCCACATGCTGGCCCTCGGTGATCTGCGAGCCGGGTGGCAACAGGGCCAATTCCTCTGCCATCAGCTTGCGATGCAAATAGGGCGTTCCAATTTCGTCGAGCACCATGCCCAACTCGCGGCTGAGAAAACGTGCCAGAGGAATTTCCAACTGCGAATCGGGGAAGAAGAAGATTTTTTTGCCTTCCAAATGCAGCTTTTGGCGAACCAATGCAGCCTCTGCGCGTTGGCGTGGGGCACGGGTAACGGCTTCGAACTCGGCGCTGGACACCCCCCAAGCGGTGGCGGCGGCTTGCAACCAAGCCGTGGTGCCTTCGGCGCCCAAAGGGAAGGGGGCGGCGAGTCGCTTTGCGCCACGGGATTCAAGCGACAAGTTGGTATCGGCTAAAAAAGGCTGCGCTAACAGGTAGAGGGTGTCAGGCCCAATGGCAGGCAGTTCGGTGCTGTTGCGGGGCGGGAAAAAATCTACCGCTGTGATGCCCATGTCTGCCAGCAAACGGCGCATTTGGTCTTCCACCACATCGGCCAATGTGCCCACCACCAACAGGCGTTTGCCATCGCCCTGTGGCAGGGTAGGCAGCACGGGAACCATGGCATTCAAACAAGCGTCTTCGCCTTGGGTGAAGGTGGTTTCAATGCCGCTACCGGAATAGTTCAGCACCCGCACCATGGGGTTGTGCGCACGGCTTAAACGCTCGGCCGCACGGGATAAATCGAGCTTGATGACCTCCGAGGGGCAAGAGCCCACCAAGAACAAGGTGCGAATGTCGGGGCGGCGGCTGAGCAGTTTGTCGACCACCTTGTCGAGTTCGTCATTGCAGTCGGCCAAGCCGGCCAAATCGCGCTCATCAATGATGGCGGTGCCAAAACGCGGCTCGGCAAAAATCATCACACCTGCCGCGGATTGGATGAGGTGAGCACAGGTGCGCGAACCCACCACCAAAAAGAAAGCGTCTTGGATTTTTCGGTGCAACCAAATGATGCCTGTCAAGCCGCAAAACACCTCGCGCTGGCCTCTTTCGGTACGCACCGTGGGCTCGCTGCAACCAGCGGCGTCATTGCGAATGGGGATGACAGCGTTCATGCGAGCAACTCCTTTTGCAAAGCCAAGGTGGCACGCTCTTGTAGACGGGCGGCTTTGAGCTTCCAAAGGAATTGCCCTGCATTGATGGCGTAAGCGGCATAGGCAGCCAATGCCAACCACAACTGGTCGCGGGTCGGCATGCTGCCCGTGAACAGCACCCACAAGTACGCGGTGTGCAAGCCCAGTACCAAGAAGCTAAAGACGTCTTCCCAAAAGAAAGACTTTGCAAACAGCCACTTATCAAACACCACTTTTTCCCAAATGGAGCCGGTGACCATGATGGCGTAGAGCACCAAGGTTTTGAAAACCACTGACCAAACCGCTAACGCTTCGCCTTGTCCGGTGACCATATAACGGGTAATCAAACACACGCTGATGCCAAACACGATGAACTGAAAAGCCGCCAAAAAGCCTTGGACAGGTGTCCATATGGTGTTGTCACGGCGAATGCGTTCTTCGGGTGTGTACAAACCCGCGCTGATGACGGTGGTGGCAGATGCTTCGTTCATGGGTGCAGAGTTGTTTTCACAGTCGATTAACTTTAGATGCCAATGCGCATAGTGTCAACTTAAATTGACGTTATTTAATCCTGACATTGCAGGGGTTTTCCCTAGTCTCCTTGTGTCAAAAAAATATGACACTTAGACAACTTTTGAATTGTGATTGCCCCAAACCTGAAAACCCATCATGGACCCGCAAGAAAGACAAGCCATGACCGCGCCATTGAGCTTGGCGATCAAAGCGCACGTGATCCCGCAGTTGTTGAACCATTCACCCACTGAACCTGCCGATATTGGTCTGGCCAAGCGACAAAGCGAGGTATTGGCCAAGGCCTGCTTGTCTTTGCAGCCCCGTGAGCTTGAAACCAGTGTCTTGAACATACTCGGACAAGGTTTGAGTTTGGAAACCTTGTTTTTACGCACCATTCCAAATGCGGCGCGCCTGTTTCACGATTGGTGGGCGAACGATGAAATTGATTTCGTTGACGTCACCCAAGCCAGTTACCGCTTGCAAGAATTGGTCTATAGCTTGAGCGCAGACTTTGTGCTGTCAGGTCCCAAATGCGGTGGTTTGTCAAATTACAGCGCCATGTTGGTCAATACGCCCAACTCTCAACATTCCTTGGGCCTGCTGATTCTTTCGCAGTATTTCAAGCGCTACGGCTGGCACATATTGGGCGGCACCACTTGGCGTGAGCCAGATATGGTGGTCATGGTGCAATCAAGTCTTGTGGATTTGATTGGCATATCGGTATCAGATGAAAAGCAATTTGCCTATTTGAAGCAATTGATAGCCAATTTGCGAAAAAAGTCTCTCAACCCTGGTTTGTTGGTCATGGTGGGCGGTCCAATGCTGGCCAAACATGCCTCATTGTGTGAATGGCTGGGGGCTGATTTTGCGTGTTTACACGCCGATCAGGCGCAATTGATGGCGATGCAACAGGTCGAGCAAGCGCGCAAGCGCATGGGGAAAATTTCAGATTTGGCGGTTTTCAAGTGACGGTTAGCTTGGACAAACCCGCTTAGAATAGGTATTTACCCAAAGTTTGCAATGTTTTTCTCGCCAGAAGGTTTGGCCAATGTCTTTTTTATTGTTTTTACCAATGAATGCCTTCTGACCCTTGAATACTCCTGATTTAAGTCCCGCGCATTTACAGCAGTTGTTGCCAGCTTTGGTTGACATTGCGCTGGTTTTGGACAAGCAATGGACCGTGCTTGAGGTGACGTTGTTTGGCAAAGATTTACTGCGTTTAGACGCTTCCGTGTTCAAAGGGCGCTCGCTCAATGACTTTGTCAGCCACGATAGCAAAGACAAATTCGCCATCATGTTGGCTGCGGTTGGCAAGAAAGACGCCCCTGCATGGCGGCATGTCAATTTTTCTCTGATGGCAGGCCAAGACCTGCCTTTGCAAGTCAGCTTGGTGCCCCAAGAAAAAGACGGCACGGTGTGGCTTTTCGGTCGCGATTTAAGTGGCTTGTCGCAAATGCAAAGCCGCTTGGTTGAGGCGCATCAGTCGATGGAGCGAGACTTTTTGCGCTTGCGTCACATGGAGGCGCGGTACCGCTTGTTGTTTGAGTCGGTGGCTGACCCGATGTTGGTGGTTGATGTGGCGCAACGCCGTGTCATGGAGGCCAACAGCGCCGCGCAACTGTTGTTCAAAGACCTTAGCCGCAAACTGCCTGGCAGCGATGTGGCGCAGTTGTTTGACCCCGATAAACGCGAGGCTTTGGAGATTTTGTTGCGCCAAGCTCAGGCAACTGGTCGCATGGAGTCGGCGCGGGTGCGCTACCTCAACGCCGAACGTGATTGCAATTTGCATGTTTCCGTCTTTGTGCAGGAGGGTGGTCCGCAATACCTGTTGCGTTTGCAAGCCTTGAGCGTGCAACAAACCAGCCACACCGAAGCGCCTGTCATCCATTGGTTCCACCACGCCTTGGACCAAGCCCCTTTGGGTTTTGTGGTGGCCGATCGCATGGGCACAATCCTTGCCAGCAACCCCGAGTTTTGCAGCATGGTGGGAGTTGCCTCGCATACGGTGCTGATCAATAAAAGTTTGGAAGATTGGTTGGCCAGAGGCGGCGTAGATTTGGGCGTGTTGTTGACCAACTTGCGCCAGTCACGCACCTTGCGCAGCTTTGCCACCGATTTGCGCAGCATGGTGGGCGTGCTTATTCCGGTCGATATCGCTGCCGTGACCTTGAATGGCGACGATCCCACTTATGGCTTCTTCTTCCATCAACTGTCTGGCGCACGTGGCCGTGAAGCCATGCCTGCCGCCAGTGGCGGCATGGCCGACTCGGTGGCACAGTTATCGCAGTTGGTCGGGCGTATGCCCATGAAAGAAATCGTGGGCGAAACCAGCACCATGATTGAGCGCATGTGCATTCAGGCTGCCCTAGAGTTGACCCAAAACAACCGCGCCTCGGCGGCCGAGATGCTGGGTTTGTCACGGCAAAGCCTGTATGTGAAATTGCACCGCTATGGCATGGTTGCCGAAGACGAGTCAGAGTAAACCCTTGACCTCGCAAAAAAGCGTCAACTTAGATTGACATTTATTTCTGTCAAATGAAAAATGGGGGTATGGTGCTCCCCCAACCCTCCGCTGTTTTACAACTTTTAAAGCCTGTCACTTGGTTCCCGCCCATGTGGGCATTTGCTTGTGGCGCGGTGTCTTCGGGGCAATCACTGGCGGAACATTGGCTACTGATCCTGAGTGGCATGCTGTTGGCAGGCCCCATGGTCTGCGCTTGCAGCCAAGCGGTGAACGATTGGTTTGACCGCCACGTCGACGCCATCAACGAACCCCAGCGGCCCATTCCTTCAGGGCGAATTCCTGGGCGCTGGGGCTTGTACATCGCCATTGTTTGGACTTTGTTGTCCATGCTGTGGGCGTGGCAGCTCGGCACTTGGGCATTTCGAGCCACCTTGCTGGCGCTGGTGCTGGCATGGGCCTACAGCGCGCCCCCTTTTCGCTTCAAAAAAGACGGCTGGATTGGCAACGCCGCTTGTGCGCTGAGTTACGAGGGCTTGGCCTGGATCACCGGCGCGGCCGTCATGCTGGGTGGCGCCATGCCTGACGCCCACATCATCACCTTGGCGCTGCTCTACAGCTTGGCGGCGCACGGCATCATGACCTTGAACGACTTCAAAGCCATCGAAGGCGATCGGCAAATGGGTATTTGGTCGCTGCCGGTGAAACTCGGCGTCAAGGGCGCGGCGGGCACCGCTTGTTGGGTGATGTTGCTGCCCCAGTTTGTGGTGGTGGCTTTGTTGCTGGCTTGGGGTTTGTTGCCCTATGCGGTGGCGGTGTTGCTGCTGATTTACGCACAAACCCCTTTGATGATGCGCTTCATGCGCGACCCCGTGGGCCGCGCTTTAAACCTGAGCGCTTTCGGTGTGCCCTTGCTGGTAGCCGGCATGATGGTCAGCGCTTTTGCTTGGCGTAACGCCCCCCAACACATCACAACTTCCTCGGCCCATGCCGTCCCATTTTTGACAGCCCAATCTCTTCAGGAGCACTCGCATGCAAAACTTGACCTATGACGTGGTGGTGGT
>JAIXYA010000044.1 GCA_027490485.1 Comamonadaceae bacterium | reverse complement strand
GTCTGCGCCGTTGCAACTTTGGCGGAGACTTCGGCAACAACAGCCTTTTTGTCATTTAGATTGAGACTCACGTTCAACCTCCAAAAGTGATGATCGGCGAATGCACAGTCGGGTGACTGTCTGCCTCACATCGTTTCGAACACGGCGTCCGAAGTCAGGAGTTCTTGCGTACACGCGGTCATTTGCGTGCGGCGGAGAGACTGCAAAACTTGTTCGGGCTCGCCATCTGCGTTGGGTGCTTTGGGATCACTCCCTCAGCTTTTTAACCTTCGGCGACCTGCTGCTGTCACCTCGGGCCCAACGGTCTTTGATTGCCTGGACCGTTGGCATTACTGCCTACGGTCCAGCCCAAAGATCTGCCTCACGCCACAAGGCGCGAGGACTTTATTCTTCCGATCAGGCCGACAACGTCGTCTGATCAATACGTACACCTGCGCCCATCGTCGAAGACAGCGATACCTTACGCAGGTAAACGCCCTTGCTCGACGCAGGCTTGGCCTTGTTCAGCGCATCCAGCAGCGCCAGCAAATTGGTCTTGAGATCAGCATCCGCAAACGACTTGCGGCCGATCGTCGCGTGGACGATACCGGCTTTGTCGGTGCGGTACTGCACCTGACCTGCTTTGGCGTTCTTGACCGCAGTGGCGACATCCGGGGTCACGGTACCGACCTTGGGATTTGGCATCAGGCCGCGCGGGCCGAGAACCTGACCCAGAGTACCGACGATACGCATCGTGTCGGGCGAAGCAATCACCACGTCGAATGGCATGTTGCCGGCTTTGATGGATTCCGCGAGATCTTCCATACCAACGATGTCAGCACCCGCTGCTTTCGCTTCGTCTGCCTTCGCACCAGTGGCAAATACAGCCACTCGCATCGTTTTGCCGGTACCGGCTGGCAGAACGACAGAACCACGAACCACCTGGTCGGATTTTTTCGCATCAACACCCAGTTGTACGGCAACGTCGATGGATTCGTTGAATTTTGCAGTCGCCAGTTCCTTCACGAGCGCAATAGCGTTGTCGAAAGGATAGGGCTTGGTGCGATCAACTTTGGCCTTGATCAATTTGGCGCGTTTAGTCAGCTTAGTCATTACAGACCCTCCACCGTGATGCCCATGGAACGAGCGGAACCGGCAATCGTGCGTACCGCAGCTTCAAGATCAGCAGCGGTGAGGTCGGGCTGTTTCTGGGTAGCGATTTCTTCTGCCTGCTTGCGGGTGATCTTGCCGACCTTGTCGGTATGCGGCTTGGACGAACCCTTTTGAATACCAGCGGCTTTCTTGATCAGAATGCTGGCGGGCGGTGTCTTCATCACAAACGTGAAGGACTTGTCCGCGAACGCGGTGATCACCACGGGAATGGGCAGACCTGGCTCAAGACTCTGCGTTTGCGCATTGAAGGCTTTGCAGAATTCCATGATGTTCAGGCCGCGCTGACCCAGTGCCGGGCCAATCGGGGGAGACGGATTTGCTTTACCAGCTGGCACCTGCAGCTTGATAAAGCCAATGATTTTCTTTGCCATGAGGGCTCCTGTTGATGAGTGATAGCGCCTTTTCGTTTGCCTTTCGGCTTGCTACTGGGGCTCCTCGGTTTGCTGCAAGAACTTCGGATACTTCTGAGCACTACTAGACTGCAGTGGCGGCATTTACCGCCGTGTCAGGCCTTTTCAACCTGACCGAATTCCAGCTCCACAGGCGTCGCGCGACCAAAAATCGTTACCGATACGCGCACGCGTGATTTTTCGTAATTCACTTCTTCAACATTGCCATTGAAATCGGTGAACGGACCATCCTTGATTCGCACCAGCTCGCCCACTTCGTAAAGCACTTTGGGCCTGGGCTTCTCCACACCCTCTTGCATCTGATGCATGATCTTGTCGACTTCATGCGGAGGAATCGGTGTGGGCTTGTTTGATTTGCCGCCGATGAAACCGGTGACCTTGTTCGTGTTTTTGACCAGGTGCCAGGTGTCGTCTGTCATCTCCATCTCGACGAGCACGTAGCCCGGAAAGAAACGACGCTCGGTCACTGATTTTTGGCCATTCTTCATCTCGACCACTTCTTCAGTGGGCACCAGGATCTGACCAAACTTGTCTTCCATGCCAGCACGAGCGATACGCTCGGTGAGCGCGCGCTGCACACTCTTTTCCATACCGGAGTAAGCATGAACGACGTACCACAGCTTCTTTCCGCCGCCGGAAGCCGACGCTGCGCTTGCTTGTGTGCTGTCCGTCATCATTATCTCCAGCCAAGGATCAGTCCATAAAGGACCACCTCGAGCAATTTGTCCGTACCCCAAAGGAACAGCGCCATGACCAGAACGAAGCCAAACACAACACCGGTGATCTGCATCGCCTCCCTACGGGATGGCCACACCACCTTTTTCGTTTCCCTCACGGACTCGCTGGCAAAACCAATGAATGCACGGCCCTGATACGAAGTCCAGGCAAACGCAATCGCCAGCACCAAACCGCCGAGAAGCGCCGCAGCGCGAATCAGCGTAGCTTGACCTGCCAGCGCGTAGAAACCAACGACACCAGCCAAAACAGCAGCACCTGCGAGAACCAGCTTGGCCTTGTCGGCCGAGGTCGTCACAGTCTGCACAGGTTGATTCGACATTTACGTTTACTTTCGGTGTCTTGCACCTGATTCGGTGGCAGGGGCGGAGGGCCTCGAACCCCCAACCTACGGTTTTGGAGACCGTCACTC
>JAIXYA010000182.1 GCA_027490485.1 Comamonadaceae bacterium | reverse complement strand
CTGATGGTCTTGCCTTGCGCAAGCAATCGAAATAACTCTAGCTCTCTCAAAGTAAGGGAATCAATTCGGGCAATTTCTTCATCAGCATCTTTGTGGTTTGGCGATGAGGGGAAGTCAGCGTCTACAAATTCTTCGCCTACATGGGCTGCATGAATGGAAAGTAGCAATTTTTCTGGAGCAACATTCTTGGATACAAACGATTTCGCACCTGCTTGCAAGGCTTTTTGCCTGATGGTGTGGGAGTCGTACATTGTGCAGATCAGTACTTTTGCATTCGGGTCTCGCATCAGCAGTTTCTGCAACAAACTCAAACCGCTGACACCGGGCATCGATAAATCCAATACCGTGACATCTGGGTGATAGACCACAAAAGCCATGTAAGCAGATTCAGCGTCACTTGCCTCAGCTGCTACTTCAATGTTGGAATCGGATTCGAGTAAACGTTTATAGCCTGCTCGCACAACGGGATGGTCATCAACCAATAAAACTCTGATCATTGATAAATGGAATGCTTGTTTAAGAACCTCGAAATACATCGAGCTGGCAAGCGCGTATTTTGAGGTAAGCACGAATTTGGGAATTATTCCCTGCCAATAAAGGGGGGCAATCTTTAAGGCTTATTTAAATAAGGGAATTTCACCCTATTCCCACTCAATGGTCGCTGGGGGTTTGGAACTTACATCCAGCACAACCCGGTTGATGCCTCTCACCTCATTGATGATGCGACCCGACACTTTTTTCAACAGGGCATAAGGTAACTCTGCCCAGTCAGCGGTCATGAAATCGCTGGTGACCACTGCACGTAAAGCTACGACATAGTCGTAGGTGCGTCCGTCGCCCATCACTCCCACGCTTTTCACGGGCAAGAACACCACAAAGGCTTGGCTGGTGGCTTCATACCAATTGCGCGGAACTTGGGTTCCCCCAAAGGCAACAGAAGATGCGCCACCTTCAAACGGCGTGTTGCGCAATTCTTCGATAAAGATGGCGTCAGCTCTTCGCAGCAAGTCGGCGTATTCTTTTTTCACTTCACCCAAGATACGAACACCCAAGCCAGGACCTGGGAAGGGATGTCGATACACCATGTCATGCGGCAAACCCAGTGCCACACCGAGTTCGCGAACCTCATCCTTGAATAAATCACGCAGCGGTTCAAGTAACTTCAACCCCAGTTGTTCAGGTAGTCCGCCCACGTTATGGTGGCTTTTGATGGTGACCGCTTTTTTGCTTTTGGCTCCGCCGCTTTCAATCACATCGGGGTAGATCGTGCCTTGGGCTAAAAAGGTGGCACCTTTATGGCCACCACTGCCTGCTTTAAGTTTGGCCGCCTCTTGCTTGAATACGGTGACGAATTCTGCGCCGATGATTTTGCGTTTGGCTTCGGGGTCTGATACACCTGCGAGCTTGCCCAAAAACAAATCGCTGGCATCGACGCGTATCACTTTGGCGTGAAGCTTGCCCGCAAACATCTCCATGACTGCGTCACCCTCATGCAGACGAAGAAGGCCGTGGTCAACAAACACGCAAGTGAGTTGATCGCCGATGGCACGATGTATGAGTGCAGCAGCCACGGAAGAATCCACACCGCCTGACAAACCCAAAATCACTTCTTCAGCGCCTACTTGTTCGCGTATTCGTGCAACAGCTTCATCGACGTAATTGCCCATCACCCAATCAGGTGAGGCTTTGCAAATTTCCAAAACAAAGCGGTTGAGCATCGCCCTGCCCTGGACCGTGTGGGTCACTTCAGGGTGGAATTGCACACCGTAAAAATGCCGCGTCTCATCTGCAAAGCCTGCAATCGGGCAACTGTCTGTGCTGGCCATCAACTTAAAGCCTGAGGGCAGTTCGGTGACTTTATCGCCATGGCTCATCCACACTTTCAACATGCCGTGGCCTTCAGGCGTGGTGAAGTCGGCAATGTCTTTCAAAAGTGCAGTGTGTCCTCTGGCACGCACTTCGGCATAACCAAACTCACGGGTGTGGCCTGCTTCAACTTTGCCACCCAGTTGCTGCGCCATGGTTTGCATGCCGTAACAAATACCCAAAACGGGTAAGCCTAATTCAAACACGGCATCAGGTGCCCGGTCATCTACTTCATAAACACTGGCGTGGCTGCCAGAAAGGATGATGCCCTTGAGCTTGCTATCTTTGGCGTATTTGCGCACCCAATCGTCGCTGACATCGCAGGGATGTACTTCGCAATACACATGGGCTTCACGCACCCGACGTGCGATCAGCTGCGTGACTTGTGAGCCGAAATCCAAAATCAAAATAGTGTCGTGGGACATGCTTTTTGCCTAGTCAAAGGCCTTAAAAATTAATCAGCTCGGTAGTTCGGCGCTTCTTTGGTGATTTGCACATCGTGCACATGGCTCTCACGCATTCCAGCGGTGGATATTTCCACAAATTCAGCGCGGTTACGCATGTCTTCAATGGTGGCGCATCCGCAATAGCCCATGGCCGCACGAACACCACCTGCCATTTGATAGACGATGCTGACCATGGACCCCTTGTACGGCACACGTCCTTCAATGCCTTCGGGTACCAATTTGTCTGCATTGGGGTTACCCGTGGTGGCTTCTTGGAAGTAACGGTCTGCGCTGCCCTGCTGCATGGCACCAATGCTGCCCATGCCTCGGTAACTTTTGTAGCTGCGTCCTTGGTAAAGAATGACCTCGCCAGGTGCTTCTTCGGTACCCGCGAACATGCCACCCATCATCACGCAAGACGCACCTGCGGCAATGGCTTTGGCGATATCGCCACTGTAGCGAATACCCCCATCCGCAATCAAAGGCACACCCGTACCTTGCAAAGCCATGGCTACGTTATCGATAGCGGTAATTTGAGGCACACCCACGCCTGCAACGATGCGTGTGGTGCAAATCGACCCTGGTCCAATACCCACCTTCACGCCATCAGCACCCGCCTCCACCAAGGCCAAAGCGGCAGCGCCTGTAGCGATATTGCCACCTACCACATCAATTTGAGGGTAATTTTGCTTAACCCAGCGAACACGCTCAATCACACCGTGGCTATGCCCATGCGCAGTATCGACTACGATGGCATCCACGCCTGCCTTGACCAGTGCAGCTACCCGTTCTTCCGTACCAGGACCCACACCCACCGCAGCGCCGACCCGCAAGCGACCCGAAGCGTCCCGCGCTGCATTGGGGAAACTGGTTTGCTTGGTGATGTCTTTCACAGTGATGAGGCCTTTGAGCTCAAACGCATCATTGACCACCAATAAGCGCTCCAACTTGTGCTTGTTCAACAAGGCTTTAGCTTGTTCGGGGGTCGTACCTTCAGGTACGGTGATCAACCGCTCTCGCGGCGTCATGATT
>JAIXYA010000159.1 GCA_027490485.1 Comamonadaceae bacterium | reverse complement strand
ATGCGTGAGCGCAAGTCGTGCAAATCCATATCGCTGATGTTCACGCCATCGAGCACAATGCGCCCCGCTTGCGGGTCGTAAAAACGCAGCAGCAAACCAAACAGCGTGGTTTTGCCCGCGCCGCTGGGGCCCACCACCGCCACGGTTTGGCCTGCATGGATGTCGCCATTCAAACCTGAGAGCGCCAAGGTTTGTGGCCGCGAGGGGTAATGAAAATCCAAAGCTCGCAACGACACCGACGAACCGCTTTGCGGCCAAGGCGCTTGCAAGGGCGTGTGGGGAGAACTGACCACCGAGCGAGTGCCCAGCAACTCCATCAAACGCTCGGTGGCGCCTGCTGCACGTAGCAAATCGCCATACACCTCGCCCAGCACCGCAAACGCACTGGCCAGCAAGATCACATACACCACAGTTTGGCCGAGTTCACCGGCACTCATGCTGCCATCGCGCACCGCCAAGGTCCCTTGGTACAGACCCCACAACAGCGCTGCACTGCTGGCCAAGATGATGAAACCCACCAACACCGAGCGTGCCAAGGCGCGACGCAGCGATGTTTTCACGGCTTGCTCGGTGGAGTCCACAAAACGTGTGGCCTCACGGGCTTCAGCGGTATAGCTTTGCACAACGGGAATAGCGTTCAATACCTCGGCGGCCAAGGCACTGGCATCAGCCACGCGGTCTTGACTGGCGCGTGACAACTTGCGAACACGCCGCCCCAGGGTGAGGCTGGGCCACACCACCAAGACCAAAAGCCCAATGACTTGCACCATCAACATCGGGTGGTTGTAGACCAGCATCAGCAAGGCACCGGTTCCCATGACCAAGTTGCGCAGGCCCATGGAGAGCGACGAGCCGACCACGGTTTGCACCAGCGTGGTGTCGTTGGACAGGCGTGACAGCACCTCGCCGGTTTGTGTGGTCTCGAAAAACGCTGGGCTTTGCTGCAGCACATGGCCGTACACCGAATTGCGAACATCGGCGGTGATGCGCTCACCCAACCACGTGACGGTGTAAAAACGTACTGCAGAAAAAAGTGCCAAAGCCGCCGCCACGCCAAACAGTTGGGCAAATTGACTCGCCAAGCGTTCGGCACTGCCCGGCCCCGTCAGGCCTTGGTCGATCAGCTGTTTCAAAGCCCACGGAAACGCCAAGGTGGCCCCCGCCGCCAGCAGCAAAAACAGGCCTGCCAAGGCGACGCGACCCTTGTAGGGTTTGACAAAAGGCAAGAGGCCGGAGAGGGATTGGGGGGAGGAGGTGAGAGGTTTCGACATTCGAGTTGGTCTTAGGTCATGTTGGGATCTGTACTTTGCTGGCTTATTCGCTCAGCAATTGAATGTACGCCGCATAGCTGAAAGTGCGGTTCTTTTTTTGACCCGTCAGCTCGGTCAATATGCCCAATTCTTCCAACAGCTTGATCGCGCTATTCGCCGTGGGGAACGTGGTCTGCACGGCCTCGCACACCCGGTCCACCGACAGGCGGGGCATGGTGGGCAGCAACTCAAACAAGCGGTAACTGACGGCATTGGCCTTGGGATGCGCCAACAAACGCCGACGGTCATTGGCGACCAAGCTGGCCAGTACCACCACGGCGCGTTCTGAGTGCGCAGCGGCGTTTTGTACCGCTTCTAGGAAAAACTGCACCCATCCCTCCCAATCGCCCTCTGTACGGATGGCCGACAAACGGCGGTAGTACTCCGACTGATGCTGCTTGAGATAGCCACTCAGATACATCAAGGGCTCAGGCAGCAACTGCCAATGCTCCAGTAACGCGGCGATCAACAAACGACCAATACGGCCATTGCCGTCAAGGTAAGGGTGAATGGTTTCGAACTGAGCATGCACCAAAGCCATGCGCACCAAGGCAGGCAACACTGTTTGCTCGGCATGAATGAACCGCTCCAAATCGGCCAACAAGGCGGGTACTTGATCGGCAGGTGGGGGCACAAACACTGCATTGCCTGGCCGCGTGCCACCAATCCAGTTTTGCGACTTTCGCAGCTCACCGGGCTGCTTGCCTGCGCCGCGAACGCCATCTAACAAAAGCCTGTGCGCCTCACTGAGCAGCCGCACACTGATGGGCAGCCCCTGCGGACTGCGCAACTGAGTTTGCACCCACTGAAACGCCTGCAAGTAGTTGGTCACCTCTTCCACATCATCTGTGTTGTTGATGGCAAGGCCTGCCTCTTCGTCAAACAAATCGACCAAGGTGGCCTGCGTGCCCTCTATTTGCGATGTCATCAAGGCCTCTTGGCGAATGGCGCTGTAAAGCAGCCAATCCACAGATGGCACCAGACCAGCCACCGCTGACAGGCGCTGCAAAGCCATGACCGCAGCATCATTCTGAATGCCCCAAACGGACTCAGCCAGCACCGGCTCCGTGGGTGGCAGTGCATGCGGAACAAACGCACGCACTGGCTCACCCAAGGTTGTAGACACTGCATAAGTACCAGTGATGCGCTTCATACATAGAATTTTTTAAACACAGAGAAATGATATTAAAGAATTCTTTAATATAAGTCAATGCTTTTAAAGCTGACTTTAATTTGAAAGCAGATGGCGTTCATCTTGACGATCGGGCAAAGTGCGTTGCTTCTTGTGAAGCATGCGCAAGTCGTTAAAGCGAATTGAACAAATGCATCACCAGCATGCCAGACAACACCCACATGGTCAGGCCAATCAGGACATCCAGCACCTGCCAAGCGCGGGGCTGGGCAAACAAAGGGGCCAACCACCGTGCGCCAAAGCCCAAAGCGCAAAACCACAGCAAGCTGGCGCTGCTGGCACCCGCCACAAACCAGGGTTGCAAGCCTGCAGGTTGTTGTGCGCCGATGCTGCCCACCAGTAATACGGTGTCCAAGTACACATGGGGGTTCAGCAAAGTGAAGGCCGCGGCTTGCGCCATGGCCGCCGCCCAGCTCAGGCCATTGCCTTCTTCATTTGCCAATAAGCCGTTTTGCTGCAAGGCGCGGCGCAAGGCTTTCCAGCCGTACACCGCCAAGAACACCGCACCCGCCAACGCCAAGGCATGGGCCACCATAGGGCGTTCTCCAAGCGCTTGACCCATGCCCAGCACGCCCGCAGCCATCAACAAGGCGTCACTGAGGGCACAGAAAAACACCACGCTGGCTACATGCTCACGGCGCAGGCCTTGCCGCAAAACAAATGCGTTTTGTGCCCCGATGGCAACGATCAGGCCCAAACTCAAGGCCAAGCCTTGCAGAAAAACAGAGCCCATCAGTGGCATGGCTTCACCCGCTAAGATGCCTTCTATATGAATGGCAACGCTTTAGAAAAAACACCACAAACCGGTGCAAATGCCGGTGGTCAGCTGTATGGCCAGGTCGATGAGCGTCCCAAGCAACAACAACGGCAGCCCCAAATACACCACCATCCACAGCGCGGCTTGCCAAGTCAGGCGCGGCTCGGGCAAGCGGTAACCCATCACGGTTTGCACGGGGGTACGTTTAAGAAATTTGCGCCACATGCAGCCATGTTAACCAATGCGGTTGTAGCGGCATGAAGGCCGAGTGGGGCACCCAAAACAGCGAGGCATGGGACGCCGCCCACGCCCAAGCCGCAGGCCCCTTGCAGCAAGACTGGGCCTATGGCTCGACCATGTTGGTCAGCGGTGGCACCGTCATACGTGCTGTGATTCAAGCCGATGGGCACACCGTGGGACTGGCGCAATGCGTGGTGCGTCGCTTTGGTAACTTAGGTGGGGTGGCCTTGTGTACCCGAGGCCCCTTGTGGCTGACCCCTTTGAGTGGCAAAGACAAAGCCCATGCATACCGCAGCATGCGCCAAAGCCTGCCAGTCAAGGGTTTGCGTTTTTTGTTTGTGACCCCCAACGAGCCCATCAGCGAAGACTTGGGCCTGTCGTCTTTGAAGCGTGTCATGACCGGTTATGCCACCGCGCTGATGGACCTCAGCCCCTCGATGGCAGACCTTAGGGAGGGCTTTGACAAACGCTTTCGCCAACCCTTGGCGAGCGCTGAAAAGTCTGAATTGACGGTACACCGTGTCGGCACCAATGTGGGCCAGTACCGCTGGCTGATGGACGCCGAACAACAGCAGCGCGATAACCGAGGTTTCCAAGGCATGCCCCTGCATTTTGTCGATGCCTACATTGCCTCGCGCAAACAACCCGGCCACAACGTCTTGACCTTGCGTGCGGACATCGGACGCGACCGCGTGGCTGGCATGATGTTTTTGCTGCACGGCCAAGCGGCCACCTACCAAATCGGTTGGACCAACGACGCAGGGCGTGACGCCCATGCGCACAATCTGCTGCTCTACAAAGGCATGGAAGCTTTGAAAGAACGCGGTATTCGCTCGCTGGACCTGGGCGGCATCAACACTGGTCGCAGCGCAGGCATTGCGCGTTTCAAGATCAGCACCGGCGCCAAAGTGGTGACTTTCGCGGGTACCTACTTGGTATGAGTCAACTCCAAGCCATAGCCATTAGTTGCGAACGCGGCGGCCGACCCTTGTTTGCGCCACAAAGCTTCACCTTGAGCCCCGGCCAAGCCATGCAAATCGAAGGCGACAACGGCTCTGGCAAAACCAGTTTGCTGCGCATGGTGTGTGGTTTGGCACCCACGGCCAGTGGCGAGGTGCGCTGGGGTGGGCAAGCTATTTCCGAGGTGCGCCATGCTTTCTCGCGTGACTTGCTGTATTTGGGACACAGCCTTGGCTTGAAAGACGAACTCTCGGCTGTGGAGAACCTGCGCGTCGCCTCGGTACTGGCGGGCCATCCCGTTGGCCATGAAGAAGCCTTGCAAGCCCTGCAAGCCCAGGGTCTTGGCAGCAGGTCGCATTTGCCGCTGCGGGTCTTGTCGCAAGGGCAAAAACGGCGCGTGGCACTGGCGCGTTTGCAGCTGTCCAAAGCACGTTTGTGGGTGCTGGACGAACCCTTTGTAGCACTGGATACCCTGGCTGTTCTTGCCTTGCAGCAAGTGCTGCGTCAGCATCTTGCGCAAGACGGCTTGTTGCTCTTTACCAGCCACCAAGCGGTGGATTTGGGCGGCGCTGTGCTGCCTTGGAGGTTGGGCGCATGAACGCTTTCTTTGCTTTGGTGGCGCGTGACCTGCGTTTGGCCTTCAGACGCAAGGCCGAGGT
>JAIXYA010000173.1 GCA_027490485.1 Comamonadaceae bacterium | reverse complement strand
CCGAGACCATCGATGCCGATGGCTGGCTGCACACGGGCGACGTGGGTGTGGTGGACGAGGAAGGGTTTTTCCGCATCACGGACCGGATGAAAGACATCATCATCACGGCTGGCGGCAAAAACATCACCCCCAGCGAGTTGGAAAACGAATTGAAATTTTCGCCCTATGTCACAGACGCGGTGGTCATTGGCGACAAGCGCCCCTACCTGACCGTGATCGTCATGATCGACCAGGAGAATGTGGAGAAATACGCACAGGACAACGATGTGCCTTTTTCCAACTACGCCAGCCTCACGCACAGCGCGCAAGTGCAAGAGTTGATCCAGGCCGAGATGGACCGCGTCAACAAGAAGTTTGCCCGTGTGGAGCAAATCAAGAAATTCTGGCTGCTCGACACTCAGCTGAGCGCTGAGGACGAAGAACTGACACCGACCATGAAGCTCAAGCGCAAACTGGTCGAGAAAAAATACGCGCCCCAGATCGAGGCGATGTACCGCTGATTTTTATTACCCGTTACCACCACAGGAGACCTGCAACATGAAACTCAAATTCAGCCTCGTCGCCGCTGCGATGGCCTTGACCGCTGGCGCGGTCATGGCCCAGACGCAAGGCGTTTCCAAAAACGAAATCGTGCTCGGCTCCATCCAGGACTTGTCTGGTCCCTTGGCGGGCTTTGGCAAGCAGGTGCGCCTGGGCATGATGCTGCGCGTGGACGAAGCCAATGAGCAAGGCGGCATCAAGGGCCGCAAGTTCAAGCTGCTGGTCGAAGACTCGGCCTATGACCCCCGCCGTGCCGTGTTGGCCGCACAAAAGCTGGTCAACCAGGACAAGATCTTCGCCATGATCGGCCACATCGGCACGGCTCAAAACATGGCCGCCATGCCGGTGCAGTTCCAGAAGAACGTGATCAACTTCTTCCCCGTCACGGCTGCGCGTGAAATGTACGAACCCTTCCACAAGCTCAAGTACGCTGGTTTCGCCACCTACTATGACCAGATGCGCTTGGGTTTGCCGATTCTGGTGAAAGAGAAAAACGCCAAGCAAATCTGCGCCATGCACCAAGACGATGAATTTGGTCTGGAGGTGTTCCGTGGTGCCGAAGAAGGCCTCAAGAGCATTGGCATGCAGTTTGCCGAAGTCACCACCTACAAGCGCGGCGCCACCGACTTTGCATCGCAGATGCAAAAGCTGGCCTCGTCCAAGTGTGACTTCGTGGTCATGGGCACGATCATTCGTGAAACCATTGGTGGCATCGCCACTGCGCGTCGTTTGGGCTTCAACCCCACCTTCCTGGGTTCCAGTGCGGCCTACACCGATCTGATCCACAAGTTGGGTGGTCCCGCCATGAACGGCTTTTACGCCACCATGACGACCCAGCACCCTTACTTGGACGAGGCCTCGCAGCCCATCCGTTTTTGGGCCAACAAGTACAAGACCAAGTTCAATGAAGACCCGACCGTGTTCTCGGTCTACGGCTACATCATCATGGACGCTTTCATGCGTGCGGTTGATAAATCCGGTGCCAATGTGACCACCGAGAGCATCATCAAGGCCATGGACACCATGGTGATCCCGCCTGACATGTTCGGCACTGGCGAGATGACGTTCAGCCCGACCAAGCGTTTGGGCAGCAACGCCTCGCGCATGTCTCAGATCACCGATGGCCGTTGGAAGGTCACCTCCGCCTACTTCTCTGACAAAAAGTAAACAGCCCAGCACCCACGGATGCCAGACCGTCAAAGCCCGAAAGGGTTTTGACGGTTTTTTTTGTCTTTGTGACGGACGCGCCCAACAGGTGAGCCAGCCATCGATGGTGTGCGTCGTGGATTGAAATCACAGCTCAACATTCCTTTTTTTGCGAACTATAAATTCATTTTATTCTCACAAAACTTTCAGTTTATGACCTAGACTTCAGGCCTTGCAAGACCCGCATGATTGTGTTGCTGAGTCAGTGACACAGACAAGACGGGTCATCACAACCAACTGAAAGGTGTTTATGGGTACCGTGGCTCCCTTGTGGCTGTGGGTGACGTTTGTGGCCATTGTGCTGGTGTCTCTCTTTGTGGATTTTGTGGTGCTGAAAAAGCAAGGTTCACACGAGATCGGCGTCAAAGAAGCGCTCAATTGGTCAGTGATCTGGATCGCGCTGAGTTTTCTGTTCAATGGCCTGTTTTGGTGGGCCATCAAGGACACCACGGGCTCGGTCGAGTTGGCCAACACCAAGTCGCTGGAATTCCTGACGGGTTACCTGATTGAAAAATCACTGGCGGTGGACAACATCTTTGTCTTCCTCATGATCTTCACGTATTTCGCGGTGCCTTCGCACTTTCAAAAGCGCGTGCTGATGATCGGCATCATTGGGGCCATCGTTTTGCGGACGGTCATGATTTTGGTGGGCGGTTGGTTGCTCCAGCAGTTCCACTGGATCTTGTACCTGTTTGGCGCTTTCCTGATCCTCACCGGTGTCAAGATGTGGTGGGCAGCAGGTCAAGAGCCTTCGCTGGACGACAACCCCGCCCTCAAGCTCTTGCGCAAATTATTGCCTGTCAGCAAGGGCTATGACGGTGAAAAATTCTGGACCATCGAGAATGGCCAGAAAATCGCGACGCCCTTGTTCATGGTGATTTGTCTGATTGCGATGACCGATGTGATCTTTGCGGTGGACTCCATTCCCGCCATCTTCGCCATCACGACCGATCCCTTCATCGTGCTGACCAGCAACGTGTTTGCCATTTTGGGGTTGCGCGCCATGTACTTCTTGCTGGCTGCCGTGGCCAGCAAGTTTCACTTGCTCAACTACGGTTTGGCGGTGATCCTGGTGTTCATCGGCACCAAGATGTGCCTGATCGATGTGTTCAAGATCCCCGTGGCCATCTCGCTGGGTGTGGTGGTGTCGATTTTGGCCATCACCATGGTGTTGAGCGTGCGCTCATCCTCCACCTCGTCTGCCAATTCATAAAGGGCAGGGCCGTCCCTGGGTGTGCATCCAGGGATGGCCTGGACCGGTGTTCAGGTCTTCAGTTGGGGCTCAAGGCACTGGACAGCAGCAAACGTTGTACCAACGGGTGTTGCACTTTCTTTTCGGTGCCAATGGCAAAGAAGTTTTCCTTCACGCCTTCGCAGGCCCCAAGTTTTTGCACCGCGTAGTGCGCCAGCAATTCGTCGTGCATGCAGTCAGCAGCGGGGAAGACACCCATGCCACTTTCGCCAAAGGTCTTGAGCAAAGCGCTGTCCTCGAACTCGCCCACGATGCGCGGGCGGATGCCGTGGTGCTCAAACCAGTGGTCCAGCCGGGTACGCACCGCTGCATGCTCGGTGGGCAACAGCACCGGCACTTGGGCCAGACTGGCGGGAAATGTTTTGCGCGCGGCTTTCACCAGCGCTGCGCTGCCATACCAAGACACGGCCGATGAGCCCAAGGCATGGTTGTAAAGCTTGAGGTTGGCATTGGTGGGGGCAGGGCGGTCCGACAGCACCACGTCCAGGCGGTGCAGCGCCAGATCACCCAACAAATCATCGAACTCTCCCTCATGGCACAACAAACGCAGGTGCGGCTCACCCATGACCGGTTGCAACAACTGGCGCACCACCAGTTTGGGCAAACCATCCGAGATGCCTGCCGACAAGCGCACCGTGGGTGAGCTGACGGCATCGCGCACTTTGGTGGGCAGATCCTCACCGAGCTGGAATATTTGATCGGCCTGTTGCATGGCCGCCAGGCCTGCATCGGTCAAGACCAGTCCCCGCCCTGCGGGTTTGAGCAAGGCGTAACCGAGGGATTTCTCCAGTTCACGCACCTGAGCGCTCACGGTTTGCACCGCCATGTCGAGCTTGTCGGCCGCTCGCGTGATGCCACCTTCTTTGGCGACAACCCAAAAGTAGTACAAGTGTTTGTAGTTGAAGGGCGATTTCATGCTTAGCTTTTGTGGGAGTATTTTTCTTAAATTATCTGATTTTTTATGATTCAAAAGAGGGGCCAAAGGATGAGCCGCTATAAGAAAAAACCCTAGTGTGCGGAGAGTCCGTTTGCGAACTGCGCAGCCAACATCGCGCTGAAATTGATCTGGAAGGTGGGGGGTCCGGATGAGGTCCATCTGTCAGGGTCACGGCGACGGGCGTTATGGCGACAGTGACCGCGATCATGACAAAAGCAAGAAGTCTGGGCTGCACGACATGTTGACTTGGGTGCAGAGTGTTGCCGTCGACCTGTCCCGAATAGGCCAGTGGTAATGCACTTGTGCGGTTAAATTCTGCTCAAGCACAACCGAAGCACACCATGAACCTCTTGACCGCACTGCGCCCGGGCTTGCCCATCCTGATCGGCGCTGCGCTGATGTTGTCGGTCAGCATGGGCTTGCGGCAAAGCCTGGGTGTGTTCATGCCGGCCTTGACCAAGGGGATCGGGATTTCAGTTTCCGAGTTCACATTGGCCATTGCGGTGCAAAACTTGGCCTGGGGATTTTTGCAGCCCTTTGCCGGGGCCTTGGCTGTGCGCATCGGGTACCGACCCCTCATGATGACCGGTGCTTTGCTGTACATCCTGGGCATGTCTTTGCTGTGCATTGCCCAGGGCTTGCTGGGCGTGATTTTGGGCGCTGGGCTGGCCATTGGTGCGGCCATGGCCTGCAACGGATCGGCCATTGCCATGGCCGTGGCCTCCAGACCGGTGTCGCCTGCCTTGCGCAGCACGGTGCTGGGCATCGTGTCCGCCGCAGGTTCTTTGGGTGCCTTGATGGCGGCGCCTATCGGTCAGTTGCTGTCGCAGGACTATGGCTGGCGTGTGGGCGTGGGTGGTTTTGTCATCATGGCGATGGTCATCTTGCCCGCAGCCTGGTATGCCGGACGGGTGGATGCCCTGCCGTTGCCACCTTCCCCGCTGGACGAAAAAGACAGTGCCCCTGACATGGCCCGGTTTGCCTTGAAGCACCCGCCTTTTGCGGTCATGACACTGGCCTATTTTGTGTGTGGCATGCAGTTGGTTTTTCTGACCACACATCTGCCGTCCTACCTCGATTTGTGCGGCATGGACCCGATGCTCAGCGCCCAAGCGCTGGGCATGATTGGTGGCTTCAACGTCTTGGGCAGCTTGTTTTTCGGTTGGGCGGGTGGACGTTACAACAAGCTGCTGCTGTTGGGCGGCATTTATGTTCTGCGCTCATGCGGTCTGGCCTGGTATTTTCTGTCGGTGCCAACGCCTGAGAACACGCTGGTGTTCGCCGCCATCATGGGCTTTTTGTGGCTGGGCGTGGCACCCTTGGTGACCGGCTACATCGGTGAAACCTTTGGCCTGCGCTGGCAAGCCATGCTGGGGGGCATCGCTTTCATGAGCCACCAGTTGGGCAGTTTCATGGGTGCTTTGGGGGGTGGTCTGGTGTTCGATGCCATGGGTTCTTACAACCGGGCCGTGCAAGTTGGCGTGCTGGTCGGTCTTTTGGCTGGCATGGTGCAAATGGCCTTTGCGTTACGCGCAGAGTTGCCACCTGGCCAACCCAGACCTGCCTGACCCGCTTGCCCATGGAGTCTGGCCGGGACTGGTTTCAAATCCCCAGCTGCTTGGCCGCCAGTTCTTTCATGATTTCTTCGGCGCCGCCGCCGATCATCATCACCTTGACTTCACGGTAAACCCGCTCGCTCACGGTGCCGCGCATGTAACCCATGCCGCCGAGCATTTGCACCGCAGCATCGGCGCAAAACTGCATGGTTTGTGTCGCATGGTTTTTGAGCAAACACACCTGGGCCACCCATTGGGCACCGGTCTGCCCTGCATCGGCTTGTTGCGTTACGGCCTCCACCCAGGCTTGGGTGGAGGCGATGTGCATTTGCATGTCCATCAGTTTGTGCCGGATCACCTGGCGTTCGATCAAGGCGGCACCAAAGGTGTGACGCTGACGGCTCCAGGACAGCGCTTCGTCAAAGCAAGCCTGCGCAAACCCCAAAGCCATGGCCGACATGGCCAAGCGCTCGCCATTGAAGTTGCCCATGATCATCTTGAAGCCCGCACCCTCTGCGCCCAACCGGTAGCGCTGGGGCACACGCACGCCCTCAAAGCGAATTTGCGCCGTGTCCGAGCTGTGCCAGCCCATCTTGTGCAGGCGCGTGCGCGAGATGCCTGGGGTGTCGCCGGGCACCACCACCATCGAGATGCCACTGGCCCCTTTGCTGTCCGGATCGGTGCGGACCGCCAAGGTGATCCAGTCGGCGCGAAGGCCCGAGGTGATGAAGACTTTTTCGCCATCGATCACATAATCGGCACCGTCGGTGCGGGCCTGGGTGCGCAGACTGGCCACGTCTGAGCCGCCGCCGGGTTCGGTGATGGCCAAAGCCGCAATGCGTTCGCCACGCAGCACGGGGGGCACCACTTCGGCTTGCAATTCGGCGCTGCCATGTGCCATGACCGGAGGCAGACCAATGTTGTGCGAAAACAGACTGGCCATCACGCCGCCGCTGCCACCGTAACGGGCCAAGGTTTGTGACATCGCATTGCGAGCGCGCCAAGGCGCAGGCGTGCCACCTAAATGTTCGGGGTAACCCAGACCCAGCAGGCCCAGCTGCGCCGCATGGGCGTACAGCGCGCGGTCAAACTGACCGGCTTCTTCCCAGGCGGCCACATGCGGGGCGATGGCCTGTTTGGCAAAACGCTCCACAGTGACTTGCAGGCTTTGCAGGTCTTCGGTGCTGAAGTCGGGCTTGAAATCCGGGGCGTTCATGTGGCGTCCTTCCATTGCACCAAAACCTGGCCGGGTGCCACTTGTTGGCCCACGCTGGCCGAGATGCTGTGCACCACCGCATCACGTGGGGCACACAAGATGTGTTCAAGCTTCATCGACTCGATCACCAGCACGGCATCGCCTGGTTTGACCGGGCTGCCTTCTTGCACATGCAGTGCGATCAGTTTGCCATTGAAGGGGGCGCGTAACGACTGCGCCGCTTGGGCATTGGCGCCCGTGCTGGGTGGGCTGTAGCTCTGATCGGTGAGCCACAGCTCAGTGCCATCAGGACCAAGCAGTTGCACGTGCCATGCGAAAGTGCCCTTCACAACCCGGCCCTGCCAGTGTCGGCCGTTCAGTTCGATGTGCAGCAGATCACCGCTGTGCTGCACCCGAGCCTGGTGGATGGCACCGTTCGTTGTCAGGCGAACTTGTCCTTGACCCAGTTCCTGCAGGTTGAGCGCTAAATTGGCCTGACCCCAACCCATGCGCACAGGCCGGGTGAACGGGCTGGGCATCACAAACGCGGGCGCTTGATGGGCATACAGTGCGGCCAGTGTGGCCACGCAGCGGGCATTGGGGCTGGCTTGTAGATGTTGGCGCAAGCTGTCGGCCTGCTCGGCCAAAAACGGGATCAAGGCTTCACCGGCAAGGAACACCGGGTGTTGCAAGCAAGCGGCCAAAAACGCGCGGTTGGTCGGCAGGCCCAACACCGTGGTCTGGTTCAGACCTGCGCACAGCTTGGCGATGGCTTCATGGCGCGTGGGCGCATGGGCGATCAGCTTGCCCAGCATCGAATCGTAGTGCGGCGTGACGACCGCGCCGACATGCAGCGCGTGGTCAAAGCGCAAACCTTCGGGCTCTGCAAAGACTTGCACCGTGCCGGTCTGCGGGGTGAAGTGGTCGTCTTCGGCGCACAGGCGCACTTCGATGGCATGGCCTTGCAGGCGCACCTCGCCTTGGGCCAAAGGCAGTGCCTCGCCACGTGCAATGCGCAGTTGCCACTCCACCAAGTCAAGACCGGTGAGCATCTCGGTGACGGGGTGTTCCACCTGCAAGCGTGTGTTCATCTCCATCAGATAAAAAGGCTTGTCGGCCTGTGCTTCATCCAGCAAAAACTCCACCGTGCCCGCACCCACATAACCCGCCGATTGCGCCAATGCGATGGCCGCTTGTCCGAGTTGATCGCGCAGCGCTGGGCCGACGGCAGGGCTGGGCGATTCTTCCATGATCTTTTGATGCCGACGCTGAACCGAACAATCGCGCTCACCCAGGTGGATGCAGTGGCCATGTGGGTCGGCCATGATCTGCACCTCGATGTGGCGGGGCCGCAGCAAAGCACGCTCCATCAGCAAGTCGCTGTTGCCAAACCCCGCCAGCGCTTCGGAGCGGGCGCTGTGCAGGGCGGGCAGCAACTGGGCCATGTCGGTCACCTGGCGCATGCCGCGCCCGCCACCTCCGGCCACGGCTTTCACCATGAGCGGCCAGCCCAGCCGCTCGGCTTGT
>JAIXYA010000310.1 GCA_027490485.1 Comamonadaceae bacterium | reverse complement strand
TCCCCAGTTCTACTTCCGCACAACGGATGTGACGGGTGCGATCGAGTTGCCTGAAGGCAAGGAGATGGTGATGCCTGGTGACAACGTGTCGATCACGGTGAAGTTGATCCACCCGATTGCGATGGAAGAGGGCTTGCGCTTTGCTATCCGAGAGGGCGGCAAAACCGTCGGCGCTGGTGTCGTTGCCAAGATCATTGCTTAAGGATCACACATGTCAACCAAGCAAAAAATCCGCATCCGCCTCAAGGCCTTCGATTACAAATTGATCGATCAATCTGCTGCTGAAATTGTTGATACAGCCAAACGTACTGGTGCGATTGTCAAAGGCCCTGTGCCATTGCCCACTCGCATGAAACGCTTTGACATTTTGCGTTCACCGCACGTCAACAAGTCCAGCCGCGACCAATTAGAAATCCGAACTCACCAACGCTTGATGGATATCGTCGACCCGACCGATAAAACCGTTGATGCATTGATGAAGTTGGACTTGCCTGCTGGCGTGGATGTTGAAATCAAGCTGCAGTAAGTAATGCCAAAGTCATCGTCTTGGGCGGTGACTTGGTTCGAGTTGTAAAGAAAAACTGGCCATGGGCCGGTTTTGCGCTACAATCTCAGGCTCTGTGCGATTTGCGCAGGGAAATTATCAACCTTCTCTCATACACCAAACGCAGTTGCCAATTGAAGTGACGGCGGTGAGAGTTTTGGAGAACAACATGAGTCAAAGCAACCGTTTGGGGTTGCTGGGCCGCAAGGTGGGCATGATGCGTCTGTTCACTGATGATGGGGACGCAGTGCCTGTCACAGTGGTAGATGTTTCTAACAACCGCGTGACCCAGGTCAAAACCCAAGAAAACGACGGCTATGTAGCCTTACAGGTCACATTCGGCGCGCGCAAAGCTTCGCGCGTCACCAAGCCGCAAGCAGGACACTTGGCCAAGGCCGGTGTTGAGGCTGGCGAAGTCACCCAAGAATTCCACGTTACCCCTGAAACCGCTGCGCAATACCCAGCCGGTTCTACTGTGCCTGTGACTGCTATCTTCAATGTCGGCGAGAAAGTCGACGTGCAAGGTACTTCTATTGGTAAGGGTTTCGCTGGCACCATCAAGCGTCACAATTTCCGTTCACAGCGCGCTTCTCACGGTAACAGCCGTTCGCACAATGTGCCCGGCTCTATATCCATGGCACAAGACCCTGGTCGTGTTTTCCCTGGCAAGCGTATGTCTGGCCACATGGGAGACGAAACCATCACGACACAAAACCTGTCTGTCATTCGCATCGACGAAGGTCGTCAACTGATCCTTATCAAGGGTGCGGTTCCCGGCTCAAAGGGTGGTTTTGTTACGGTTCGCCATGCCATCAAGGCTGCACCTCAAGGAGCCAAATGATGCAAATCGAACTCCTGAATGACCAAGGACAGTCTGCATCCAAATTTGATGCGCCTGAAACCCTGTTTGGTCGCGACTACAACGAAGACTTGATCCACCAAATCGTGGTGGCTTATCAAGCCAACGCGCGTCAAGGCACTCGTGCCCAAAAAGACCGCGAACAAGTCAAGCACTCGACCAAGAAGCCATTTAAACAAAAAGGTACTGGTCGCGCTCGTGCTGGTATGACTTCTTCTCCCATTTGGCGTGGAGGCGGTCGCGCTTTTCCCAACAGCCCTGAAGAAAATTTCACCCAAAAAATCAACAAGAAGATGTACCGCGCTGGTATGGCTTCTATCTTCTCCCAGTTGGTGCGTGAAGGTCGTTTGGCTGTGGTCGACTCCATCAAAATCGAAGCCCCCAAAACCAAATTATTGGCGGCTAAGCTCAAAGCGATGAATCTCCAGTCTGTTCTGGTGATCTCGGAAGAGGTGGACGACAACTTGTACTTTGCGTCGCGTAATTTGGCCAATGTGTTGGTTGTTGAGCCCCGTTATGCCGATCCTGTTTCCTTGGTCCATTACAAAAAAGTGCTGGTCACCAAAGGCGCGATCGACAAGCTCAAGGAGATGTTCGCATGAGCACCACTAAATATGACGAGGGACGTTTGATGGCTGTGCTGTTGGCACCCATCGTCTCCGAAAAAGCCACCATGGTGGCTGAAAAATCTAACGCGGTGACTTTCAAAGTCTTGCAAAACGCCACCAAGCCCGAAATCAAAGCGGCGGTGGAGTTGATGTTCAAGGTTGAAGTCAAGGGCGTGTCTGTGGTCAACACCAAAGGCAAGACCAAGCGTTTTGGCCGCTCCATTGGTCGCCGCGATAACGTTCGCAAAGCCTATGTGACGCTCAAAGCCGGTCAAGAACTCAACTTGTCAGGAGAGGTGGCTTAACCATGGCAGTCATCAAAATGAAACCCACTTCACCTGGCCAACGTGCCGTGGTGAAAGTCACACGTGACCATTTGTTCAAAGGTGCAGCTTATGCGCCCTTGCTCGAGCCGCAATTCCAAAAAGCAGGACGTAACAACAATGGCCACATCACCACACGTCACAAAGGCGGTGGTCATAAGCACCATTACCGTGTGGTCGATTTCCGTCGCTCCAAAGATGGCATTCCTGCCAAAGTTGAGCGGATTGAATACGACCCAAACCGTACAGCTCACATTGCCTTAGTTTGCTACGCCGATGGCGAACGCGCCTACATCATTGCTCCACGCGGCTTGGAAGTAGGTGCCACCATTCAAAGTGGCTCTGAGGCTCCTATCCGTGCAGGCAACACTTTGCCTATCCGCAATATTCCTGTGGGTTCGACTATCCACTGCATCGAATTGCGTCCTGGTAAGGGTGCTCAAATTGCGCGTTCTGCCGGTACATCCGCCACTTTGTTGGCGCGTGAAGGTACTTATGCTCAGGTGCGTATGCGCTCTGGTGAAGTCCGCAAAATTCATATTGAGTGCCGTGCAACCATCGGTGAAGTTGCCAATGAAGAGCACAGCTTGCGTCAATTGGGCAAGGCCGGTGTCAAGCGTTGGATGGGCATTCGCCCAACCGTTCGTGGCGTGGCCATGAACCCAATTGATCACCCGCACGGTGGCGGCGAAGGTCGTACCGGCGAAGGCCGTGCAGCAGTTGACCCATGGGGCAACTTGACCAAAGGCTACCGCACCCGTAACAACAAGCGCACGCAAGTCATGATCGTCTCGCGTCGCAAGAAATAAGGGTTAAACCATGACACGCTCACTCAAAAAAGGCCCTTTTGTCGATCACCACTTGTTGGTCAAGGCTGAAAAAGCTGTTGCCACCAAAGACAAAAAGCCAATCAAAACATGGTCACGCCGCTCTATGGTTTTGCCCGATTTCATCGGCCTAACCATCGCGGTTCACAACGGCAAGCAACATGTGCCGGTTTACATCACCGACCAAATGGTGGGTCACAAGTTGGGCGAATTTGCCTTGACTCGTACCTTCAAAGGCCATCCGGCGGACAAAAAAGTCCAGAAGAAGTAAGGAGCAGCTATGGAAACACGTGCAGTCTTGCGAGGTGTGCGCCTATCGGTCGATAAAGGCCGTTTGGTGGCAGACTTGATTCGCGGCAAAAAAGTGGACCAGGCTCTGAACATCCTGACCTTCACACAGAAAAAAGCAGCGGGCATTGTCAAAAAAGTGCTCGAGTCCGCTATCGCCAACGCAGAACACAACGATGGCGCTGACATTGATGATTTGCGCGTCAAAACCATTTACGTGGAACAAGGCGCAACCCTCAAGCGTTTCACAGCACGCGCCAAAGGCCGCGGCAACAGCATCAGCAAGCCCACATGCCATGTGTATGTGACGGTCGGCAACTGAAAGGTCTAGAGAAATATGGGACAAAAAATACACCCCACCGGTTTTCGCCTGTCGGTGAGCCGTAACTGGGCCAGCCGCTGGTACGCAAGCAACAAAGACTTCGCTGGCATGCTGGCCGAGGACATCAAGGTGCGTGAATACCTCAAAACCAAACTCAAGAGCGCTGCTGTGTCGCGCATCTTGATTGAGCGCCCTGCTAAAAATGCCCGTATCACCATTTTTTCTGCACGTCCTGGCGTGGTCATCGGCAAAAAGGGTGAGGACATTGAAAACCTCAAGAAAGAACTGGCTGCACGTTTAGGCGTGCCTGTGGCAGTCAACATCGAAGAAGTGCGTAAGCCTGAAATCGATGCACAGTTGATTGCTGACAGCATCACCCAGCAGTTGGAAAAGCGCATCATGTTCCGCCGTGCAATGAAGCGTGCCATGCAAAACGCCATGCGTCTGGGCGCCCAAGGCATCAAGATCATGTCGGCAGGTCGTTTGAACGGCATCGAGATCGCCCGTACCGAGTGGTACCGCGAAGGCCGTGTGCCACTTCACACCTTGCGTGCCGACATCGACTACGCAACCTCTGAAGCCAAAACAACCTACGGCATCATCGGTGTGAAAGTTTGGGTCTATAAGGGTGACACCTTGGGCCGTAACGACGCACCTGCTGCACAAGAACCACGTACTGAAGACGAGCGCCGCCCACGCGGTCCTCGCCGTGACGCTCGCCCCGCAGGCGGCGACCGACCACCCGCTCGCAGTGGCGCTCGTCGCCCTGCAGGCTCCAATGCCGCACCGGCGGATGGCAGCGATAAACCCGCTGAAGCCACCGATGCTCCCAAAACCACCGTCAAGCGCGTCCGCAAGGTAGCCGCGCCCGCATCCACTGGCACGGCTGCGGACGGCAAAGGAGAATAAGCATGCTGCAACCAGCGCGCCGTAAATACCGCAAGGAACAAAAAGGTCGCAACACCGGTATTGCCACACGTGGCAACACCGTGGCGTTTGGTGACTTTGGCTTGAAATCAACCGACCGTGGTCGCTTGACAGCTCGCCAAATCGAATCCGCTCGCCGTGCGATTTCCCGTCACGTCAAACGTGGTGGACGGATTTGGATTCGTATCTTCCCCGACAAACCTATTTCCCAAAAGCCTGCAGAGGTTCGCATGGGTAACGGTAAAGGCAACCCCGAGTACTACGTGGCTGAAATTCAGCCCGGCAAGGTGTTGTATGAAATCGTGGGCGTGCCCGAAGAACTCGCGCGTGAAGCATTCCGTTTGGCGGCTGCCAAACTGCCTTTGCGCACCACCTTTGTTTCGCGCCTGATTGGCCAGTGATTCAGGAGACAACATGAAAACATCTGAATTACGCCAAAAAGACGCCGCTGGTTTGCAAACCGAAATCAAGGAATTGCAAAAAGCGCATTTCAATATGCGCATGCAAAAAGCCACGCAACAACTCAACAACACCGCGCAAATGAAGGTCACCCGTCGCAGCATTGCACGGGCCAAAACCATTCTGGCCGAACAACAGGCGAAGGAGTGACACCATGACAGAAGCCAAAAAATCACTCAAACGCACACTGATCGGGAAAGTCGTCAGCGCCAAGCGAGCAAAGACTGTCACAGTGCTGGTGGAGCGTCGCGTCAAGCATGCGCTCTACGGCAAGATTGTCGGCAAGTCCAGCAAATACCATGCGCATGACGAAACCGGTCAATACCATTTGGGCGACGTGATCGAAATTACCGAAAGCCGCCCTATCTCTAAAACCAAAAACTGGGTAGCCACCCGTTTGGTCGAAAAAGCACCAGCGGTATAAGTCTTATCTGGTTGCGTGTAAACACCATCGTCAAAATGACCCACAATCGTGGGTCATTTTCATTTCAAGGAGCATCACATGATCAAAGTAGGCGACACACTTCCCCATACCACCCTGATGGAATACTCTGAAGTGGAGGGCAATGGTTGCAGTATTGGCCCCAACCCCGTAGACGTGGCCAAAGCCGTAGCGGGCAAGACCATCGCTTTGTTTGCCCTGCCAGGTGCATTCACACCCACCTGCTCAGCCAAACATGTGCCAGGCTACATGGAGAAACACGCCGAACTCACCGCTGCTGGCGTGGACGAAATTTGGTGCATCAGTGTCAACGATGCATTTGTCATGGGCGCCTGGGGCCGTGAGTTGCATGCTGCAGGTAAGGTTCGCATGCTGGGAGATGGCGACGCCGAATTCACCAAAGCCACTGGCTTAACTTTGGACCTGACTGGCAAAGGTTTAGGACTTCGCTCTAACCGCTATTCCATGTTGGTCAAAGACGGAAAAGTCGTCACACTCAATATTGAAGGACCCGGCAAGTTTGAGGTCAGCGACGCAGACACTATGCTGTCGCAAACTCGGCACTAAGCGTTAAGAAAAAGGCTGGGTTAAATCGCAGTTGCGTGGCGCAATGCCTCGCACTGAGAAGGCTCAAAACCCAGCCATTCTTTCAAAACCTCGTCAGTGTGTTGCCCCAATGAAGGGGGCGGCAAATCGCGCCTGACAGGGGTTTGGCTCAGCTTCATAGGGCTGGCAACCAAATCAAGCGGCACACCTAAGTCATGCTGCCAGTGGTCAACCATTTGGCGAGCTTGGATATGCGGGTCGGCAAACACCTCGGCCAAGTTATTGATAGGGCCGCAAGGCACTTTGGCAGCTTCAAGGGCTTCAAGCCAGTCATATTTTCCGCGCTTTAGTAAAACATCTGCAATCATGGGAATCAACACATTGCGGTGCCTTACCCTGTCTTGGTTGCGCGTAAAACGCGGATCTTGCGACCAATCGGCATGGCCAATGACTTCACAGAGTTTGGCGAACTGACCATCGTTGCCCACCGCCACTATCACAAAATCCCGCTCACCCGACGCTTTGGGCGCTGTTTCAAACACTTGGTAAGGCACGATATTCACATGCGCATTGCCCATGCGTAGAGGAGGCGCAGAAGTGGCGCCATTGACCAAAAAATTAGCCCCCAAATTGGCCAGCATGGCGACTTGTGTATCTAAAAGCGCCATGTCAATGTGCTGCCCAATGCCTGTTCTTTCGGCATGGCGAATAGCCGCCAGGATGGCGACAGTGGCATACATGCCGGAGAACAAATCAGCCACTGCCACACCCACCTTTTGCGGGCCGCCACCTGCATCGTCTCG
>JAIXYA010000102.1 GCA_027490485.1 Comamonadaceae bacterium | reverse complement strand
GGGGGGCATTTGACCCACCGCACAGGGCGCACCAAGCCTTGGCTCAAGCCTTTAGTCAGCATCAACAACTCGATCTTTTGTACATTGTTCCTACGGGGCAGGCTTGGCACAAATCACGTGTTTTGTCAGACGTTAGTCACCGCTTAGCCATGGCTCGCTTGGCTTTTCAAAACATGCCCAAAGTGGTGGTGGATGACTTGGAAACGCAACGGGTGGGACCGAGCTATACCGTCGACACCCTAGACGCGTTACAACTTCGCCATCCCAACGCAGATTTTTCTGTTCTTGTGGGTGCTGACCAAGCGGCCAGCTTTACCCAATGGCAGCACTGGCAACGCATATTGGAGATGGCCCAGTTGGTGGTGGTTCAACGCCCCGACACCAGTGCTGACCAGGCTTACCCTCACGAGTGGCACAATCTCCCCTCGGAACGGGTTACGCGAATGCATATGCCTTTGATGGACATCAGCTCTTCCGCCTTGCGGGCCAGTTATGCCTCAGGTCACCCCAATCCTGAGCTTGTCAGTCCTCTCGTTGCCCATTACATCCAACAAAACCAACTCTATTTGGAACCCCATGACAGAAGCCGCTGAAAAAAAAGACGTTCAAAAACTGCAAAGAAGCATTGTCGACAGCCTTGAGGATGTCAAAGCGCAAGACATCGTGGTCTTCAACACAGAGCATTTGTCGTCATTGTTTGAGCGAGTCGTTATCGCCAGTGGCACTTCCAACCGACAAACCAAAGCCTTGGCCGCCAGTGTGCGTGATGGGGTCAGAGATGCCGGTTTTGCCAAGCCTCGCATGGAGGGTGAGGACAACGGTGAGTGGATCATCGTTGACTGCGGCTCTGTGGTGGTCCACATCATGCAGCCGGCCATTCGCACCTACTACCACTTGGAAGAGATTTGGGGCGAAAAACCTGTGCGCATCAAACTTGGGGCACCTAAACCCGTGATTGAAAAACCGCCTGCTCCTGTGAAAACGGTGAGCGCCAAGCCTGGGGCCAAAAAGACAGCAGCTGCCAAAAACTCTTCAGCCAGCACCAAAACCCCTGCGGTTAAAAAGGCACCTGCGGTCAAAAAGAGACCTGCTACCAAAGCACCTGCGGTTAAAAAGCGTCCGACAGCACCTCGCAAAAAATGAAGCTGTGGGTGGTCGCTGTAGGCATGAGAATCCCTGACTGGGCACAAACTGCTTGGGACGACTACCTCAAGAGACTCCCTCCCGAAGCGGGTGTAGGCCTGAAAACGGTCAAAGCCGAACCCAGATCCTCTCGCACCACGGCCCAAATTTGGGCTGCCGAGAAAAAGCGTATTGATGAAGTTTTGCCGCGTGACTGTCACAAGATTTGGCTGGATGAGCATGGGCAACGTACTACCACCATGGACCTTTCGCAGCGCTGGACAGGTTGGCAAGCCCAGGGCCAAGATGTGGCTTTCATCATTGGCGGGGCAGATGGCTTCGATCCTGCGATTCGCAAAGACGGCAGCACCTTGCTGCGCTTGTCTGACATGACCTTGCCCCATGCCATGGTCCGAGTGGTGTTGATTGAACAACTCTACCGCTGCTGGTCCATCATGAGCAACCATCCTTATCACCGCGAATGAGTGCTTCACCTTTTGTTTATTTGGCCTCGCAAAGTCCCAGGCGACAAGCCTTGCTCGATCAAATTGGCGTTAATTACAAGGTGCTTTTGCCAGCAGACGCTGAAGCCGCAGAGGCCTTGGAAGCGGTCTTACCCCAAGAGTCAGCGCTGAAGTATGTCAAACGTGTCACCCGCTTGAAAGTGCTGGCTGCCCTGGAACAGATACAACTGCAGTCCTTGGAGTCTGCGCCAGTATTGTGTGCAGACACCACCGTGGTGGTGGACAGGCATATATTGGGTAAACCTGCGAACGAAAGCGAAGCCACACGGATGCTAAGCCTGCTGTCAGGCAAAACCCACCAAGTACTGACGGCTGTCGCTATCGGTCACAATCAAGATATACAAATTGCTTTGAGCCGTTCTCGCGTTAAATTTGCATCTATGTCAGCAGCAGATATCCAAGACTATGTCGCCAGCCAAGAACCCATGGGCAAAGCCGGTGCCTATGCGATTCAAGGTCGTGCCAGTGCATTCATTTCTCATACCTCAGGCAGTTACTCAGGCATCATGGGTTTGCCCTTGTATGAAACCACCCAATTGCTCAAACAGATCGGGGCTGTCTGAATGCAACAAGACATCCTCATCAACTGGGCTCCGCATGAAAGCCGCGTCGCGGTAATCGAAAACGGCGCCTTGCAAGAGGTGCATATAGAGCGCTCTCTTGAGCGTGGCTTGGTGGGTAATGTCTACCTAGGCAAAGTGGTACGGGTGCTGCCCGGAATGCAATCTGCATTTATCGACATTGGATTAGAACGTTCAGCGTTTTTGCATGTGGCCGACTTGATGAGCAGTGTGAACGCCAAACATGCAGACCCTGATATTTCGCCTCAGCCTCTTGTACCCATTGAAAAGCAGGTATTTGAAGGCCAGTCGATGTTGGTGCAGGTCATGAAAGACCCCATGGGTACCAAAGGCGCTCGCTTGTCTGCCCAAATCAGCATTGCCGGACGGCTGCTGGTGTTTTTGCCGCAAGATGATCACATCGGTGTTTCCCAAAAAATACCGGCCGAACAACGTCAGGTTTTACGCGAGAGACTGTCGACACTGGCCCACCAAAGTGAGGCCAAAGGTGGATTTATTCTTCGTACCAACGGGGAAGAGGCCTCAGACCAAGAACTCAGCGAAGACATTGCTTATTTGCGAAAAACTTGGGAGCGCATTCGCACTGCCAGCCTCAACCAAGCTGCCAAGTCGTTGCTGCATCAAGATTTAAACCTGCTGCAACGGGTGCTTCGTGATTTTGTATCGGAAGGCACGCAAACCATTCGCATCGACTCTCG
>JAIXYA010000260.1 GCA_027490485.1 Comamonadaceae bacterium | reverse complement strand
CCCCGAAGCAATCTCACGACGAGTGCCGCAGGCGTCAGGGCTAAGGGCCGCTCGCTCCGGGCTTACACCATGTCGCTTCGCAGCCCTTAACCCTGCCGCGGTGTGGAAGTTTTCAGCATCACTGACATCATTTGCCTCGTCTGGTGCGGGTCGCAGGTCGGCCGTAGCCGACGTTGTGACAGCATGGAGGCGAGGCCGATCCTGCGGAACGCACCTATACAAGGATTGCTTCGTTGCTGTGCTCCTCGCAATGACAGCGAGTCGCTATGCCCGCGACAATCCCCCCATGACCTGGATCGACAGCCACTGCCACCTTGACGCCGCTGAATTCGCAAACGACCGCGACACGGTGCGCTTGACTGCTCGTCAAGCGGGGGTAGGTACCTGTGTCATTCCCGCGGTGGAAGCGGCGAACTTTGATGCGGTGCGACTGCTCGCCCACCAGCATGGCGATGTCTACGCCTTAGGCATACACCCGATGTACACCCCGCAGGCCCATGAGGCCGACTTGCAGACCTTGAGCGCCGCCTTGCAACAGTACCGCGCCGACCCGCGCTTGGTGGCGGTGGGAGAGATTGGCCTCGATGGTTTTGTGCCGGGCTTGGACATGGCACGGCAGCAACTCTTTTACAAAGCGCAGTTGAAACTGGCGCAACAGTTTGATTTGCCCGTCATCTTGCATGTGCGGCGCAGTGCTGATCTGCTTCTCAAGGGTTTGCGCCAAACGCCAGTGAAGGGCGGCATTGCCCACGCGTTCAATGGCAGTGTGCAGCAGGCGCAGCAGTTCATCGCCATGGGCTTCAAGTTGGGTTTTGGCGGGGCGTTGACGTTTGAAAGGGCGAACCAGTTACGCCTGTTGGCCACCCAATTGCCCTTGGACGCCTTGGTGCTGGAAACCGATTCGCCCGACATCCCCCCGCATTGGCTGTACGTCACCGCCGAGGACCGAGCCAAAGGTGTGCCGCAAGGGCGCAATACGCCATCAGAAATTCCACGCATCGCGCAAGTTTTGGCGGATTTGCGCAGCATCGGCTTGGACGAAGTGCAGCAAGCTACGACCGCCAATGTGAAAGCGGCGTTGGGACTGCGTTAGCCAAACCACAACCCAGGCACGTGTCGCAGGTCGGCCGTAGCCGACGTTGTGCAAGCATGGAGGCGAGGCCGAGCCTGCGGGGCAGGCCGTGAGATTGCTTCGCTGCGCTCGCAATGACAAAGATTGCTTCGTCGCTACGCTCCTCGCAATGACAGCTCCTCGCAATGACGGCATTCATGACGAGCGGCGACAATCTCCGCATGGCAACCCCCTCCCTACCGCAAGTCAATATCTCCGAGCACGGCAAGGTGCGCTATTTGCATTTGGGCTCGGAGTGGGTGCAAGGCTCCATGGACATTGGCAAGCCCAACGCCATCCATCTGGACTATGTGCAGCGCATGCAAGCGTGGCTGTTGTTTGTTGAACCTGACGCGGTCAGCCCATTGCACGCCATGCAACTGGGGCTGGGTGCAGCGGCACTCACCAAAAACTGCCACAAGGTGCTGGGCATGCAAACAACGGCCATCGAACTCAACCCGCAAGTCATTGGAGCTTGCCGCAGTTGGTTTGCCCTGCCTGCCGATGACGACAAGTTGTCGGTGGTGCTGGGCGATGCTGCCGAGGTGGTGGCGCACACCTATTGGCGTGGGCAAATTGACGTCTTGCATGTCGACCTGTACGACCACGAAGCGGCAGCGCCGGTGTTGGACGATGCTGACTTTTACGCCCAATGTCGACAACTGCTCACCCCCCAAGGCTGCATGGTGGTCAACCTGTTTGGCCGCTCTTCCCGTTATGACAAAAGCTTGGCACATATCACCCAAGCCTTTGGGGAGCAAGCGGTATGGGCCTTCAAACCCACCAAAGAAGGCAATACCGTGGTGCTGGCGCAGGCTCAGGTGCAGCGCCCTGAGCGAGAAATTTTGCAAACCCGGGCCGAGGCCATACAAGCGCGCTTTGGCTTGCCCGCACCCCTGTGGCTCAAGGTTCTCAAGCCGGTAGCGGTTTAGGTGACAATGCCAGTCTCTTATTTGCCAAGGCCCCTGTTGTGTCGATCAAAAGTGAAAAAGATTTTGCTTCGGGTTTGATGTTCATTGCCACCGGTGGTGGCTTTGCATGGGCCAGCGCGTCCTCTTACACCATTGGCTCTGCCAGTCAGATGGGGCCGGGCTATTTCCCGTTGGTGCTGGGTCTCATCTTGTCGATGCTGGGCGCATTCATTTTGTTCTTCTCCTTGGTGGTTGAAACCCCTGATGGCGGAAAAGTCGGCGACTTTGCTTGGCGACCCTTGCTCTGCATTTTGGGTGCCAATTTGACTTTCGGTGCTTTGCTGGGTGGCGTTCAAAGCATTGGCCTGCCGCCCATGGGCTTGGTGGTGGCGACCGTGGCGCTGACCGTGATTGCCGCCATGGCCGACGAAACCGCCTTTCAAATTCGCCGCGTGTTGGTGCTCTCCACGATTTTGGCGGGTGGCAGTTATGGCATCTTCATCGCTTTGCTGGGCTTGACCATGCCTGTGTGGCCAGCGTTCTTAGGTTTGTAGACAGGACAGCCATGGACTTACTTGCCAACTTGGCCACCGGTTTTGCGGTGGCAGCCACCCCCATCAATTTGCTCTATGCCTTGGTGGGCTGCTTGCTGGGCACCTTGATCGGGGTTTTGCCTGGCATTGGGCCAGTCGCCACCATCGCCATGTTGTTGCCGGCCACCTATGCCTTGCCACCTGTGTCGGCCTTGATCATGTTGGCCGGAATTTACTATGGCGCGCAGTACGGTGGTTCGACCACAGCGATTTTGGTGAACTTGCCTGGTGAATCGTCCTCGGTGGTGACCACGCTTGACGGCTACCAAATGGCCCGACAAGGGCGTGCGGGTCCGGCCTTGGCCGCAGCTGGTTTAAGTTCATTTTTTGCAGGTTGCGTGGGTACTTTGTTGTTGGCGGCATTTGCTGCGCCTTTGACCGAAATGGCGTTTGCCTTTGGCCCTGCCGAATACTGCGCTTTGATGGTCTTGGGTTTGGTGGGTGCGGTGGTGTTGGCCTCAGGTTCGCTGCTCAAAGCCATTGCCATGATCATTTTGGGTTTGTTGCTCGGACTGGTGGGCACCGATGTCAACTCAGGTTTGGCCCGATTCACCATGGACACCCCCGAGTTGGCCGATGGCATTGGTTTTGTGGCGGTGGCCATGGGCGTGTTTGGCTACGGTGAAATCATCACCAATTTGGCCAAGTCGGGAGAAGACCGCGAAGTCTTTACCGCCAAAGTGCAAGGCTTGATGCCCACCAGTGAAGACTTTCGCCAAATGATGCCCTCTGTGCTGCGCGGCACCGCCTTGGGTTCGGTGTTGGGCGTGTTGCCCGGTGGCGGTGCGGTCTTGGCCTCGTTTGCGGCTTACACCTTAGAGAAAAAAATCAAGCTCAAAGCGGGTGAAGTGGCGTTGGGCCAAGGCAATATCCGCGGTGTGGCTGCGCCTGAAGCCGCCAACAATGCCGGTGCGCAAACCTCTTTCATCCCCTTGCTGACCTTGGGTATTCCGCCCAACGCGGTGATGGCCTTGATGGTGGGTGCGATGACCATCCACAACATCCAACCCGGCCCGCAGGTGATGACGGTCAACCCCGAGTTGTTTTGGGGCTTGATTGCGTCGATGTGGATTGGCAACCTGATGCTGATCGTGCTGAACCTGCCCATGATTGGTCTTTGGATCAAACTTTTAACCGTTCCCTACCACTACCTGTTTCCGGCCATTGTGTTGTTTTGCGCTATTGGCGTCTACACCACCAACAACGCCACGTTTGACATTGCTTTGGTCGCTGCTTTTGGTTTCGCTGGCTATCTTTTTTACAAGCTCGGGTGTGAACCTGCGCCCTTGTTATTGGGCTTTGTGCTGGGTCCGATGATGGAAGAGTATTTGAAGCGGGCTTTGAAACTGGCACGTGGCGACTGGTCGGTCTTCATCACCCGCCCCTTGTCGGCGGCTTTGCTGGCCGTGGCCGTGATCTTGGTGGTGATGGTCTTGTTGCCCGCCGTGAAGTCCAAACGAAAAGAAGCCTTTGTCGAAGACTGATAGATATGTTGGTTAACGAACATCCTTTGCGCCGCGCTTTGCACAACGAGGTGCATGCCCGTCCCCCAGAGCCCATGACCGCGCCCTTGGCCATCAGCCATGTGGTGATGCTGACAGATGCCGATGCCCGTCAAGCCAGCCGCGAACACTTGGCCGCCTTGTTGCGCGACCACCATTTGCCGGTGCCCGATGAACAAGCCAACCATTTGCGGGTCAACATGGGCTCATGGCGTCTGCGCTGGGAATTGCACACCGAATTCGTCACTTGGACCTTCATGGCCGATGCACCCATGGGCTTGCCCAAAGGGGAAGACTACGACTTGGCGATGCGCCGTTTACCCCAAGCATGGCTCAAAGCCTTGCCTGGCGAATGCTTGGCGCACATCCAGCTGTGGGCCAAGCTGACCCAAGATTTGTCCGACCGCGATGAACTTCACCAGCAATTTCGTGAAGACAGTTTGGTGGCTTGCCAACTGGCAGAAGGCTCGGCCACCTTGCACACCGATTTTCAAATCGACCCCAACGGCTGTTCACGCATGTTGTTGCGTGTGGGCCAGCTTAGCCAGCGCCGCTTAGGCCGCTTGGTGCAGCGTTTGCTGGAAATTGAGACCTACCGCATGATGGCTTTGCTGGGTCTGCCCATAGCCCGCAGTGCGGTTCCCGCCTTGGCCGCTGCCGAGCAGGAGT
>JAIXYA010000127.1 GCA_027490485.1 Comamonadaceae bacterium | reverse complement strand
TGGCGTTAAATTGTCAACGGTTGCCAATTTGGGTGGGTGGGACGCTTCAAAAATGTCTGGCTCAGGCGACACAATGACCATCAGATCGGCATTCAATTCAAGTGAATTCATCACCACCAATACAGCAGCTGTTTCAGGCATGGCAGCAAATCAAGGTTTCCTCTACACCATCAGCGGTGTGCCAAAGGAAGCCTGCCCCGAATTGGCAAGTGGCCTCGGGTCTTTGGCTCATGGCATAGCCGTACAAGCCGCTGCAGCTACGCCAGCTGTGGTCACAACCTATCCTGCTGCCAGTAATGTCCAACTCAAGTCAGCTGGTAGCACCAGCATGGACCCCGCAACCGTTGCAAGCGGTTGCGCGACAAATACCATCAGCGACTTCATCATTGCGCTGAAACCCTAAGCTTCCCATGCAAAGCTTCAGGTGGTGGTTCAACAGTCTGGTGTCAGCTTGTCTGGCAATGGGCACCGTCTTGCAGGCGGTGGCTCAGGCTGTGTCGCCGCCTGGGGCTGCACACATTGTGCCGTTTCGCCCCACAGGCGCGGGGGCACCCGCCGCAGGCGCGGCGGGTGTGACGGCAGAAAGGGCGGGTGTGGTCGCTGACCGGCCTGGTGACAAAAACGGCACCGTCTGGTTGCAATTTGTCAACACCGACATCTCTACCGTGGCGCGCAGTCTGGGCGCCATGACAGGTCGGCAGGTGTTGGTCGATACCCGCGTGGAAGGCACCCTGAATTTACAAAGCACCCAAGCGGTGTCGCCCAGCGTGGCATGGGACATGTTCAGCCAAGCCTTAAGCCTCAAGAAACTCACCCTCTTGCCTTCGCAAGGCATGTACATCATCTCGCCGCAAGCCCTCTCCGGTCGCTCTACGGGTTCAGACAGCCCCGCCAAAGTCGGCCCACTCAACAAACCCGCACCGATTGACAACAAGCGCGACGACGCCAAAGCCCCCCCCGAAGAATTTGAAATTTCCGTGGAATGGGCCAAATCACCCCAGACCACCCTGCCCAACCCTGCAGGCGCACCCGATGCGGTGCGTTTGCCAGCAGACGAGCCAATTGCGGTTTGGTCCTTGATGACGCAAGACCGCACGCTTTACCACACGCTAAGCCGTTGGGCACAAACCGCCAACTGGCAACTGATGTGGGAGGCCGAACGCGACTTTCCCATCCAAGCGCAAATCAGCATTGAAGGCGGCTTTACCGCCGCCATTCAGCTGGTCATGAATTCACTGGCCAGCACCGACTACCCCCTGCAAGCGGTGATGAACGAGTCCACCCGTGTCATCAGCGTGATTCGTCACCAAGACCCCTATGCACGCTGAGACTGCCATGACCCCACACACACCGCGCCTTTGGTCGACCACCTTCGGTCTGTGCATGGCTTTGCTGTTGGGGGGCTGTGCCCTGTCTCGTTACGAAACCAGCATCTCAGACACCCATAGCGCCATCAGCCAACGTACCGAACAAGCCAATGCCTTGCTGCGCAACTACCCAGGGCCCACACCCGCGGTGGTGAACAGCCAAACGCCACGCTTTACCACCCAATCGATTCCCTTGGACCGCAATGAAATGCTGCCCAACCACATCGCCTCGGTGACCTTGCGCATCCCAGGACGGCACAACATCAAAACCATTGCCGCGCTGATTGAACGCGCCACCGAAATACCGGTGCAAGTCACATCCGATGCCACTATGTCAGCTGCCATGTTTGTGCCCATAGGCATGGGCCAAATGGCGGAAGCGCCAGCCGCAGCGGTCAACCCCTTGGCGACACCCACTGCTTTCACCGCGCCAAACGACAAATCCATCATTCAGCGCATACAGCGTGCGGGTGGCAACAAACTTTTGAATGAAAACGATCCTGCCACGCAAAACGATATCGAGGTCAACTACTCGGGCAGTTTGGCGGGTTTGCTCAACCAGGTGTCGCTTCGCTCGGACCTGCGCTGGTCTTACGAGTCGGGCCGCATCAAGTTCTACCGCGTGGTGTCACGCACCATCGCGGTGAAAACTTTACCCGGCGGTTTAAAGCTGTCGTCGTCTCTCAGCCTGTCTTCCACTGGCGGCGGCACAGCGTCATCCAGCACTTCCAGCGACATCAATATATGGACAGGCATCGAAAAAAACCTGACCAATATGGTGTCGGTGTCGGGCAAGCTGGTGATCGATCAAAACACCGGCACAGTCACCGTGCGAGACGCGTTTCGCAATGTCGAGGCTGTCGAACAATACGTGCAAAGCCTGAACCACAACCTGATGCGCCAAGTCGCCATGACGGTGGAGGTGTTGCAAGTCAACCTGAAAAACGAGTTTCAATCTGGCATCGATTGGAACTATGTGTCCGAGAGCATGGGGCTGGGCAAGTTGCAACTCAAGGCCCCCACCGCTGTGGCCAGCGCCGAGACCGCCACCAGCATTGGCTTGGTGCTGAAAAACACCGCAGGCACCACCAACCAACTGCTGTTCCAAGCCTTGGAAAAATTTGGCCGTGTCAGCTCTTCCTACTCCACCGTGGTCACCACCGTCAACCGGCAGCCGGTGCCAGTGGGCAGCCAAACCACGCAAAGCTATTTGAAATCCATCACCCCCACGGTATTGACCACCGTAGGTTCCACCGGTGGCACCGCTTTTGGCGCACCCAGCTTGACGCCTGGCGAAATCACCACCGGTTTTTCGCTGACGCTCTTGCCCATCTTGCTCGACTCCAACCATGTGTTGGTGGAGTGCGGTTTGTCGCTCAGTTCGCTCAAGTCGCTCACCTCGTTCAACTCGGGTACGGGCAGCAGCTTGCAAACCATTCAGCAGCCCAGCATTGGCAACTTTGGCGTGTTGCAACGCTTGGTGGCCAAGTCCAACGAAACCATTGTGCTCAGCGGCTTTGACGCAGAGGTGCTGCAAAGCCAGCAAATTGACCCCTTGCTGCAAAAACTCCCAGGCTCACGTGCCGGCTCCAAAGACCGCACCACCACCGTGGTGCTCATCACACCCCGCTTGATCGACCAATAAGGCCATGAACCAAAACGCTTTGTGGATCAGCTTTGACCAATACCGCTTTGTGCTGGGCATGGAGTGGCGTTTGCTGGACTCCTCCGAAAAACTGGTGCGGGGCACGCTCAGCAAACTGCGCCGCGAAGGCTTGGAGTGGTATGCCAGCAGCGGCTTGCAAGACTTTGTCGGCATCTGCAACAGCATCCCTGAATCCAAAAAACCCACGTACTCGGCCGCTTTGCATTTGGCCGACCAATGGAGCAGCGGTGGCGTAGAACTCTTTGTGTTTGGTATGCCGGAGCAAAGGGTGGCGGTGGTGGCACTCAACGCCAGTCGTCCTGTGCCAGGTTTTGACTTCATTGGCAACATGGGCGAGGCGCAATCGCTGATTGAAGAATTTGAGGCCATGTACCAAGGCACTTCTGTGCGGCGTGTGGGCGACTTGGGGCTGTTGGCCGATGAAGAGCAACTCAGCGCCCAAACCGTGTTTGACCAACCCCGGGCTGAGACCAAGCTCAAGCAAATACCCAGCTTGAAAGCGCTGTTGATCACGGTGGGTTTCATGGTGTTGGGCTTGGGCGTGTTGGCGGGCTTGTATTACTGGCAAATCCATGAGCGGGAAGATCTGCTGAAAAACCTGCCCAAGCCATCAGCGCCCAAGCCACCCGACCCCAACCCAGCCTATGTGGCCAGTGCCAACCAAATGGTGCAGAGCTTGGCAACTGTGGGGCATCACCAGCACACCGCTTGGGTGCAACTGGCTAAAGCTTTGCCCTTGGAGCACCAAGGCTGGGTGATGACACAACTTGAATGCAAATTGGAAAGTTGCAACGCAGACTGGCGCAGGCAGTACGGCAGCGTGGACGATTTTTATGCCAAGTTGCCCCCCTACACCACCCAAACCCAACACCTGCCCACCAACAACGACGCGCTGACACAAAACCTGCAAACCCAGCATCCCGCCAAACCTAAGGTGGTGGGCAAAGGCTATGAAAAAGCCACCGACCTGCCCACCCAATCGCAAGGCTTTCGGCAGCTGTCTTCTTGGCTGCAAGACCTCAGCCTGATAGGTGCTCGCGGTGTCAGCATAGAAAAAGCCCAAACCTGGGCACCACCGACCGAGGGCATTGCCCTCCAACAACCTTTGCTCACAGGGAAATGGTCTGCTGAGATACCGCTGGGCTTGGCACCCGATTTGGTGGTGCCGCCGTTTGCCTCCGTCAACCAAATGAAAACCACGCTGGGTAACAGCTACCAACTGTCGGGGAACTACTATGTTCGTGCGGATACGCCTTGATCACATTGTGTGGGTGTGCTGGCTGGCTGGCATCAGTGTATTGGCACACGCCCAAAACCCTGCTGGCAAAACCTTGGGCGACATGATCGACCAAGCCAAGCGCCAGCAAGCACAAACACTCAACCCTGCGCCCCCGCCGAAAGTGGCGGCTTTGCCGGCAAAAAAAGCGCCGCCCATGGATTTGGATTTTTCGCCACCCCCCAAAAAGTCCAAGCCACCTATGCTGTGGTCACTGACGGGCATGAACCATCAGTTGGTCGCCGAGGTGGTTTTTGATGAGGAAGTCCATGTGTTGCGCCTGAACGAAGGCGACCGCGAGATTGGGCCTTGGTTGATTGAGCGCTACGGTGCCAACGGCTTGTACTTGGTACCTGCGGCCAACGACGGTAACAAATCCAAGAAAAGTTTGTTTTTGCCTGCGCCCACACTGGGCACATCTTTAGAGAGATTCGACGCGGCATTGCCCGCCACGCCCCAAGCGACCTCGCCCAACCGCACACGCCCCAGCAGTTCCGAATTGGCCTTGGTACAAGACCTTAGCAACATCTTGCCTGCTGACGTGCTGAACGCCGCAGAGAAGGCAGCTGCGCCCCCTGGCATCAACACCAATCCCCCTGCGCCCCGATGAACTCGCCCACACCCGTCAAAACAACGTCTGCGCAACTCGGCAGCGAGCCGCAGCAGGTCAAGCGCAACCATATCGAGGACTACATCCACCTGCCCGCTTTCCACAGCGTGCTATCGCATGGCGACAAACCCTTGCTCAGCATCACGGGGGCGCAACGCGACAAGCTGATCGCCTTATCGGTCGAGACCCAACGTTTCATCGTGCTGTGTTTGCCCAGCGAATACCGCAGCACCGGTTGGTTCAATGTGATCGAACAAGGCAAGCGTTTGAAGCTGGGCTTTGCCGGTGCTTACACCTGCTCATTGGACATCATGCAAACCTTGTTGCAGCAGCACGTCTATGAAAAAGACGCGATGCAAATGCAAAAAGCTTTGGACCATGAACGCGAGACCATGGCCAAGATCATCCAAGACTCTGCCCCCTTGGGCTGGCTCAATGGCATCGTGGCGCACTGCATGCAGCTGGGCAGCAGCGACATCCATTTCGAGGTGCGTGGTGACATCGCTTTGCTGCGGGTGCGCTTGGACGGTTTGATGCGTTTGGTCAAGCACCTGCCCTCGCGCATGGTCATCAGCGGTTTATCGGCGGGCTACACCGTGTTGTCGCAAGAAGGGTCCAGCTCGGAGGTGGCGTTCAACGCCGGTCTGCCGCAGTCGGCCATGATTCCCATGGAAGTGCATGGGCAAAAACTGCAACTGCGCTACCAAAGCCACCCCAGCGTGGGCGGCTTTGATGTCACCATCCGTATCTTGCGCACCGGCAAGGCCAGCCATGCCGACCTACCGCAAATCGAAAAGCTGGGTTACACGCCGTGGCAGATTGAGCAGCTGAAAGAAACCACCCAATCGGCCTGGGGCGGCGTGTTCATCGCCGGTATCACCGGTTCGGGCAAAACCACCACCCTCACCGCGCTGCTGTCGCAACTGGCCTCGCAAGGTCAGCGAAAAATCATCTCGATTGAAGACCCGGTGGAGTACATGGTGCCGGGGGTGTCGCACTTTTCCATACAACGCCAAGCCAAGGGCAGCAGCCACAACCCCTTCGAGTCGGCCATGATGGCGTTTTTGCGCATGGACCCGGATGTGGGCATGTTCGGCGAGATCCGCGACCGCATTTCGGGGCAAATGGCGCATGCCGCGATTCAAACCGGCCACAAATTGCTGACCACGGTGCATGCCACCTCGGCTTTGGGCATCGTGGCGCGGCTGACCTCTCAGCACATTGGTTTGCTGCGCGAAGACGTGTGTAATGCCGAGTTTTTGTCCACACTGGTTTACCAAGTGCTGATGCCCAAGAACTGCGAACACTGCAAAGTCTCCGCTCTGTCGGCGCTGCCCGTGCCAACCTTGGTGGAATACGAAAAATACTTTGGGGTGGATGTGGCCACTTTACGCTGTGCCAGCGACCAGGGTTGTTCGCATTGCCAAGTGCCGGGCTTGGAAGTGGCACC
>JAIXYA010000239.1 GCA_027490485.1 Comamonadaceae bacterium | reverse complement strand
TTTTGTTTTTTTTCTTGAATAAAGCTGAATTGACCCTATATTTCATACTTCTAACCAATTCAAGCATGCCTTGTTGGTAAGCAACTAAGACCAAGTCTGGAGATGGATATGTTTTCTAAACTGACTCAAAACGCTGTCAACACCATGTTGTGGGTATGCAAGCACCAAGACAATGGACCAGTCACCACCGATCTCGTGAGCAAGCGACTGGGCCTATCAGTGTCTTATTTAGAGTCATTGTTTGCACAGCTGAAGAAGCAAGGTTTTGTGGTGTCTTACCGTGGTCCAGGTGGTGGATATTGCACGCAAAGCAAACCCTCTGAATTGATGCTGCTAGACCTGGTGAAACATTTTGATTTTCAAGAGCAAAACAAACAACGCAGCCGCGAAGACCAAGGCGAGATGAGCAAAGACGTGGTTTCTCATTTGATGAAAAGTTTTTGGGAAAACCACTTGAAGGGCTTGAGTTTGGCCGACGTGATGAACCAAGTACCTGATGATGCTTGGGGTGCTATGCCCAAATCAACGTCCTCAGCCAAGCTCGATCCAAGGAAATTCAAACCCCTTCAAGTGCCCAAATTGCCCACAGGGCCTAACTCAGTTTTCACATTGGCCCATTCTTTGGCGGCCTGAACGCTCACATTAGCCACAGGTGCTATGCGCTAAAGTCTGTATCTTTTTAAAAGGCAGATTTCATCGCAAACCCATGGGTTCAAAATCTATCTGTTTTTTGAAGAAAACTGGGCAGTCACCTGCTTTGCCCATGCCCGAGCCCCTACGCCATTTGATAGGTGAGCACATCCGACAGATGACGGGCTCAACCCAGTCCCTCGACAACTTCAAACAGCCTTTGGGTGACCCCGGTTTACTAGGGCCTGCGTCTATGCCTTGGCGGGTCCATGCGCATTTCATCAGCATGATGGTGGGGGGCTTGTCGTCACTGATGCTGCAAGCCCTGCACCCAAGGGCCTTGGCAGCGGTCTGGGACCATTCCAATTTTCGCCATGACCTCAAAGCCCGTTTGGGTCGAACCGCGTACTTTGTAGCCATCACCACCTATGGGCCCAGCGAGTTGGCCTTGAAGTCCATAGAAAGGGTCAACCAGATTCACGCCAATGTACGGGGTTCCATGCCCGATGGCTCGGCCTATGTGGCCAATGAACCTGACTTGCTTCGATGGGTTCACTTGGGCGAGGTGAGCAGCTTTTTGCGTGCTTACCAAAGCTTCTCACTCAACCCGCTTGACCCTTCTGAAGAAGACCGCTACTTGGCTGAAATGACCTTGATTGGCAAGCACCTAGGCATAGAAGATTTACCTCAAACCAAGCAAACCAGCGAGCAAGCCTTGCTGGCTTTTCTTCCCGATTTGCGCTTTGATCACCGCACCGCAGAAATCATCAAGGTGATTGAGAACTACCCCAGCAGTCTTTGGGACCGCCCCCTGATCAAGTTGGTGATCCAAGCGGCATTCGATGAACTCCCGGACTGGGCCTTGGCCATCTTAGGTCGAACGCCTTCAAGCCCCTTGCGCAAACAAGCGGTGTGCCATGCACTTCGGTTGGTAGGCTTACCGCTTCAATCCGCGCTGGACAAGGAAGGCGTGGCTGCTTTTTCGCGCCAACGAATGGCGCTAGATCGCTGAGTGTTTCCGCGACCTGCTGAGCTAAGCTCTAGGTTAGCCAACAACCCTGCACCCCACTTTGAACTGAACTCCTATGCACATGCTTCGTTCTTTGCTTTTTGTCCCCGGCGACAGTGAAAAGAAACTCGCCAAATCCACCAGCACCGTGGCTGACGCTTTGATTTTGGATTTAGAAGACTCTGTCGCACCTGAGCGAACAGCCCTTGCCCGTGTCATGGTGGCCGAGTTTTTACAAGCCCACCCCAACAGAACACAACAACTGTGGGTACGCATCAACCCTTTGCAAACCCCTGAGGCCTTGGCCGATTTGGTGGCTGTCATGCCCGCCAGACCAGACGGCATCATGCTGCCCAAGCCCTTGAATGGACTGCATGCCCAGCAACTGGACCACTACCTATCAGCCATTGAAACACGCGAAGGCTTGGCGCTGGGTTCCACCCGCATCATCCCTGTGGCCACCGAAGTGCCGGGTGCGTTGTTCGATCTGCAAAGCTATGCGGGTGCGTCTCCTCGTTTACAAGGTTTGACATGGGGCGCAGAAGATTTGGCAACCGCTGTGGGAGCCAGCTCTAACCGCGATGCGTTGGGTGAATTCACTTTCACTTACAAACTGGCTCGCTCTCTGTGCTTATTGGCCTCGGCCCATGCGCAAATACAAGCCATCGATACCTTGTCGGTGGACTTCAAAGACATGCAAGCACTCGCCTTGGATGTGCAACAAGCTTGCCGTGAAGGCTTCAGCGGCAAATTGGCCATCCACCCCGATCAGGTCGAGGTAATCAACCAAGGCTTCACACCTTCAGCGCATGACATCAGCCATGCGCAACGCATTGTGGATGCGTTCGCCCAAGCCCATGGCGCAGGTGCGGTGCAATTGGACGGCAAAATGGTGGACAAACCCCACCTCACGCAGGCCTTGCGCTTGCTCAATCTTTCTAGGAAAAGCTGATGGCTGGTCTGTATTTCGAAGCGTTTTATGTAGGGCAAGTGTTTCAACATGCGATTCGCCGCACGGTGAGCGAAATGGACAACGTCATGTTCTCTGCCCTCACCCACAACCCTGCGGCCTTGCACCTTGACGAAGAGTATTGCAAACAACACACCGAATTTGGCCAACGCATTGTCAACAGTGTGTTCACCTTGGGTTTGATTGTGGGCGTATCGGTGGGCGATACCACCCTTGGCACCACGGTAGCCAACTTGGGTTGGGACGAGGTGCGTTTTCCCAAGCCCTTGTTCCATGGCGACACCGTCAGGGTGGAAACCGAGGTGCTTGAACTGCGCGAAAGCCAATCCCGGCCCCGCAACGGCATCGTGATTTTTGCCCACAGAGGCTATAACCAACACAATGAACTGATCGCTTCATGCAAGCGCTCTGCCCTCATGTTGAAAACACCCCTCAACGCTTAAGCATGAAATATCTGTTCGAACCACAAGCTGTTGTCGCACTGCCTATTGCGGGCCGTACAGAGTGCTTTCCCGTCCGACGAGTGTACTGTGTGGGAAGAAATTACGCGGCGCACGCCAGAGAAATGGGCTTTGACCCTGACCGTGAGCCGCCTTTTTTCTTCTGTAAAGCCAACGATGCACAATCTGTCGTTCCTGTCCCTCAAGACACCACAGTATCGATTCCCTACCCTTCATTGACCAGCAATTACCACTATGAGATCGAGTTGGTGGTAGCGATTGGCAAGGCGGGTAAAAACATTGCCACCGAACAAGCCAGCGAGCATATTTTGGGTTATGCCGTGGGTTTGGACATGACACGCAGAGACCTGCAGATCAAAATGCGTGAACAAGGACGCCCTTGGGAAATTGGCAAGGCCTTT
>JAIXYA010000126.1 GCA_027490485.1 Comamonadaceae bacterium | reverse complement strand
GCCGAGGCCCAAGCCAGCAACGACAACGAACGCATCACTGCCCGCATCATGGCGCGTTAAGAGGAACGCCTGACCGCCTACCAAAGCGTGGACTTTGACGATTTGATCGGCCTGCCCCTGAAGCTGCTGCAACAACACGAAGCGGTGCGCGAGCAGTGGCAGCAGCACATGGGCCATGTGCTGGTGGACGAGTACCAAGACACCAACGCCACCCAGTACGAGGTGTTGAAACTCTTGGTCGGTGAACGGGCCCGTTTCACCGCGGTGGGTGACGACGACCAGTCGATCTACGGTTGGCGTGGTGCCACTTTGGACAATTTGCAGCGCTTGCCGCACGACTTCCCCGCCTTGAAAGTGGTGAAGCTGGAGCAAAACTACCGCTCCACCAGCGCTATCTTGCAAGCGGCCAACAATGTGATCGGCCCCAACCCCAAGTTGTTCCCCAAAACTTTGTTCAGCGAGTTGGGTGCAGGCGAACCGGTGCGGGTGATCGATGCCGACAACGAAGAACACGAGGCCGAGCGGCTGGTCAACCGCATCCAAAGCCTGCGGGCCGGCAACGACACCGGCGAGGGCGTGAGCCAGTTCCGCGACTGGCGGCATTTCGCGGTGCTCTACCGCGCCAACCACCAGTCCCGCGTGCTGGAAAAAGCCTTTCGCAAAGCCGCCATTCCCTACAAGGTGTCGGGCGGCCAGAGTTTTTTCGACCGCGCTGAGATTCGCGACCTCTGCGCTTGGCTGCGTCTGTGGGTGAACAACGACGACGACCCGGCGTTTTTGCGCTGCGTCACCACGCCCAAACGCGGCATCGGCCACACCACCTTGCAAAAACTTGGCGAATTTGCCAACCAATACCGCATCAGCCTTTTTGAAGCGGTGTTCAGCCACTCACTCGGCGCGGCGCTGCCCGCCAAAGCCGTGGGCAGCTTGCAAGCCTTTGGCAACGAGATCAACGATTTGCAATTCCGTGCCCGCCACACCCAAGGTGCGCAAGACGCGATGGCCTTGCTCACTGAGTGGCTCAAAGACATCGATTACGAAAAGCATTTGTACGACAGCGAAGAAAGCGAAAAGCTGGCCGCTGCACGCTGGACCAATGTGCTGGACTTCATCGACTGGATGGCCAAGCGCTGCGGCGGCGAGGTGGACGACGCGGCGGGTGTGAGCCTGGTGAGCGAAAGCAAAACCTTGCTGGAAGTGGCGCAAACCATCGCCCTCTTGTCCACGCTGTCCGAGCGTGAAAAAGACCAAGACGTGGTCACCCTGTCCACCCTGCACGCCGCCAAAGGTTTGGAATGGCCGCACGTGATGATGGCTGGCGTCAACGAAGGCTTGTTGCCGTTCAAGCCGGAGGAAGACGGTGTGAGCTTGCAGCAAGACGCCTTGAACCTGACGCGCATTCAGGAAGAGCGACGCCTGATGTATGTGGGCATCACCCGCGCTCAGCGCAGCTTGGTGGTGAGTTGGAGCCGCAAGCGCAAAAAGGGCCGCGAGATGGTGAGCGCCCTGCCAAGCCGCTTCATCGCCGAGATGGCCTTGAACACCGCCACCACCAAAGAAGACCCCCGCGCCAGACTCCGCGCCCTTCGCGCCGAGTTCGCGCAACGCGTCGAAGCTGAAAAATCGGGGTCAGATTCCCATTAATTGAACGATGCGCTAACCTAGCGGTTTTGCAGCTTTTAAAAAGGCTTGAGTCATGTCAGTTCACCCCCTACACAACCCTGAGATCGATGCAGTGTGGCAAGCCAAAGTCCATTTGGCAGCCGCCTTGCGCTTGGCGGTGCTCGATGGTTTTGAAGAAGGCATAGACAACCACTTCACCATGACCGTGCCTGGCCGCGACGATGCTTACCTGGTGCTGCCCTTTGGCAAGCATTGGTCCGAGGCCCGTGCCAGCGACATGATGGTGTTCAATGAAGCCGGTGAGACCTTGGAAGGCAACGGCGTGGTCGAGTTGTCGGCCCAATGCATACACGCACCCTTGCATCGCCTGAGCGGCGCCAAAGTGGTGCTGCACACCCACCAGCCTTGGGCCACAGCCCTCAATATGCTGCAAGACAACCGCTTGCTGCCCGCCAGCCAAACCGCGGCGTTTTTCCACAACCGCATCGCCTACGACCACACCTACACTGGCCTTGCCAAAACCTTGAGCGAAGGCGAGCGCTTGGCGGCTATCTTGCAAGACAAGCAAGTGCTGTTCATGAAAAACCATGGCGTGGTGACGGTGGGTAATACCGTGGCGCAAGCCTACAGGCGCTTGTACAAACTGGAAAAGGCCTGCCACACCCAGTTGCTGGCCATGGGCAGTGGCCAAGCCTTGCAAGTGCTGAGCGAGGAAGTGATTGCCGAGGTGTTGCAACGCGCACCCACTGACCGCCACCCTATTGCGGAGCGTGAACGTTTGTATTTCGAGGCCATGCTGAGGGTGCTGGACCGCGTCAACCCCGGTTACGCTGACTGAGACACCACTTTCTTCTAGGTTGCCTAGGTGCCGCAGTCAAGGTGAATACATCACATTGACTTCCTGCTGAGCTTTGGCTATATTTCTACACATAGCCTGTGTAGAAATTCTATGAACATCACCCTCTCAGCAGACGCCCAAACCGTGGAAAAAGCCCGCCTTGCGGCGCAGCGCATGGGCAAAAGCTTGAACCAAGCGGTGCGCGATTACCTCGAGCAACTGGCTGGCAGCGGGGATCGCTCACAAGATTGGCGAGATTTTGCAAACCGTTGCACAGACGCAGGTGGTCAATTGAAGGGCTGGCACTTTGACCGTGACCAAGCCCATGAACGCTAAGCTGCTGGCCAAAGAACCCCGCCCCTTTCCGGTAGCGAAAGGGCGCTGCTTTATAGACACCAATGTGCTGGTCTATGCCCATGCCAACGACGAAGCTTTGAAACAACCCCGCGCCTTGGCATTGATAGGTCAATTGCATGCAGCGTCGCGTGCCGTGGTATCCGCGCAGGTATTGCAAGAGTTTTGCAATGTGGGTTTGAAAAAACTCGGACTCACCTCCACCCAATTACAAGACCAACTGCATTTTTTGCGTCAACTGGAAGTGGTGTTGATCACACCCGATATGCTCAACCAAGCACTGGGCTTGCACCAAACGCACCAGGTGTCTTTTTATGACGCGTTAATCGTGACAGCTGCGCAAGCCAGCCACTGCAACACGATTTACAGCGAAGACTTCAATGCGGGTCAGGTGCTGGCAGGCGCCAAAGTGATCAACCCTTTTGCGAGCTTGAACTAAACCACCCGCAACACTGGCTTGTCGCCTTGTGTCTGACTGACCTGGCCCACCACCGTGGCTTGCGAAAAACCATGTTGCTTGAACACCGCCATCACAGCGGGCAGCGCTGCAGGCGCACAACTGACCAGCAAACCGCCGCTGGTTTGCGGGTCGCTAAGCATTGCTTGGTCTACAGCCGAAAAACCCTCAGGCAACACCACTTCCGCGCCATAGCCTGCCCAGTTGCGACCAGACGCGCCGGTAATGAAACCTTGCTGCGCCAAAGCTTCCACGCCATCCAACAAGGGCACGGACGACCAATTCACCTCGACATCGCAGTGCGCACCACGTGCCATCTCCAAAGCGTGACCCGCCAATCCAAAACCGGTGACATCGGTCAAAGCATGCACACCTTCCAGCACCGCCAAGTCTGGGCCAGCAGTGTTCAAGCGTGTGGTGGTGGCGATCATCTGTGCATAGCCCTCAGCGGACAAAGCCTCTTTTTTCAAAGCTGCTGACAAAATCCCCACCCCCAACGGCTTGCCCAGCACAAGCACATCACCCGCTTTGGCCGAGGCATTGCGCTTGATGCGACTGGGATGCGCCAAGCCCAACACCACCAAGCCGTAAATAGGCTCGACCGAATCGATGCTGTGGCCGCCTGCGATGGGAATGCCTGCTGCCTGACACACGCTTTGACCGCCTTGCAAAATCTGACCAATCACCTCGGTGCTGAGCACATTGATCGGCATACCCACCAAAGCCAAAGCAAAGATGGGTGTGCCGCCCATGGCGTAAACATCGCTGATGGCGTTGGTCGCGGCAATGCGGCCAAAGTCAAACGGGTCGTCGACGATGGGCATGAAGAAGTCGGTGGTGGCAATCAACGCTTGTTGGTCGTTGAGTTGGTAAACGGCTGCATCATCAGCGGTATCTATGCCCACCAGCAACTCTGGCGGCAAGGGAAAGCCTTGCATGCCGCTCAAAATATCGCGCAGCACACCAGGGGCGATCTTGCAGCCGCAGCCACCGCCATGGGCCAAGGAAGTCAAACGGGGGGCGTGGTTCGCTAAAGGAGAAGTCATTGGGCAAATCTACCATGCGACACCACTTCACTATGATCCACCACCTGCAAGCGGTTTTGCCTTTGTGTTGTGCTATTCGCTGGAGCCTTGTTTGGAAGTTTCATTTGTTGAAGAAATCAAGTCACTGCGCTTAGGCGAAGGCGACACTTTCCATGGCGAAGGCATTTTGGCGGTGACCAAGGCGCTGTTGCAATCGGGCGTGGCTTATGTCGGTGGTTACCAAGGCGCACCGGTGTCGCATTTGTTGGATGTGATGGTGCAAGCCAAGCCACTGATGCAAGAACTGGGTGTGCATGTGGAAGCCTGTGCCAATGAAGCCTCAGCAGCTGCCATGCTGGGTGCCAGCATCCACTACCCGCTGCGCGGTGCGGTCACTTGGAAGTCCATCGTCGGCACCAACGTGGCCTCGGACGCACTCTCCAACCTCGCCTCGCCTGGCGTGGTCGGTGGCGCACTGATTGTGGTGGGTGAAGACTATGGCGAAGGCGCCTCGGTGATTCAAGAACGTACCCATGCTTATGCCCTGAAAAGCACCTTGTGTTTGCTGGACCCCCGCCCCGATTTGAGCAAGATGGTGGACATGGTCGAACACGGCTTTGCGCTATCTGAGGCCTCGAACATGCCCGCTATCTTGGAGTTGCGCATACGCGCTTGCCATGTGCGTGGCAGTTTTGTGGCCAAGACCAACCGCGCACCTGCGGTGTCCACCCAGCACCTGATGGCAGAACCCGCCAAGTTTGATTACATGCGCTTGGCACATCCCCCCGTGACCTTCCGCCATGAAAAGCGCAAGTTGGAAGAACGTATTCCTGCGGCACGCGACTACATCGTGCGCCATGGTTTGAATGAGTTCATCACAGGCAACACCCACCCAGATGTGGGCCTCATCGTGCAAGGCGGCCTCTACAACGCGCTGATGCGCAGCCTGCAACAACTGGGCTTGGCCAACGCCTTTGGCGAGAGCGACATCCCTATTTTGGTGTTGAACGTCACCTACCCCTTGGTACCGGCCCAAGTGATCGATTTTTGCCAAGGCAAACGCGGCGTGCTGGTGGTGGAAGAAGGCACCCCGGAATACATCGAACAAGACATCGCCACCCAATTGCGCCGTGCAGGCGTGAACACACCGCTGCATGGCAAAGACATCTTGCCGGGTGCAGGCGAGTACAACGTCGAAGCCATCACCACGGGCTTGGCTGCATTTGCAAAAAACTACCTGCCTAGCCAAGCGCACGACCAAGCCCACACTTGGCTAGCAGCGCTGCAGCAACGCCGTGCCGATGTGGCCAAGGCCTTGGGCACAGCACTGCCTGCCAGACCCCCAGGTTTTTGCATTGGGTGTCCCGAGCGGCCGGTGTTTTCTGCGTTGAAATTGGTGCAACAAGAGATTGGCGATGTGCATGTAGCCGCAGACATTGGCTGCCACGCTTTAGGCACGTTTGAGCCTTTTTCCACCGGCCACTCCATCTTGGGCTATGGCATGAGCTTGGCCTCACGCGCTGGTGTGTCCCCCATGATGCAGCGGCGCACCTTGGCCATCATGGGCGATGGTGGTTTTTGGCACAACGGCTTGCTGACCGGCGTGCAAAGTGCGCTCTTTAACGGCGACGATGCGGTGTTGCTGATTTTCAAAAATGGCTACACCTCGGCCACCGGCACCCAAGACATCATCTCCACGCCCTTAGAGGCCGAAAAACAAGCCGCCAGCGACAAACAAACCAGCTTATCGCACACCAATATGACCATTGAATCCACCCTCCAAGGCTTGGGTGTGCAGTGGATGAAAACCGTGCATACCTACGAAGTGGCCAAGGTGCAGGCTTTGCTGAAGGATGCTTTTACCTCTGATTTCAACGGCTTGAAAGTCATCATTGCCGAGGGTGAATGCCAACTGGAGCGTCAGCGGCGCATCAAGCCTTGGATCAGCAAGTTGCTCAAAGGCGGCAAGCGGGTGGTGCGGGTGAAATACGGCGTCGATGAAGATGTGTGCAACGGCGACCATGCCTGCATACGTTTATCGGGTTGCCCCACCCTCACCTTGAAAGACAACCCTGACCCCCTGAAGGTGGATCCCGTCGCCACCGTGATCGATGGCTGTGTGGGCTGTGGCTTGTGCGGTGAAAACGCCCACGCTGCCACTTTGTGCCCCAGTTTTTACCGCGCTGAAATCATCCAAAACCCCAAGCCGCTGGAACGCTTGTGGGCGGGTTTACGCAGCAGCTTGGTTCGCGCCTTGCAAACCGCATGAGCCAGCCCATCAGCCTGTTGATTTGCGCCTTGGGTGGCGAAGGCGGCGGCTTGCTCAGCGAATGGTTGATGGACACCGCACGCCTGAGCGGCTACCCCGCGCAAAGCACCTCTATCCCAGGGGTGGCGCAACGCACAGGTGCGACCACGTATTACATTGAAGTTTTGCCCACACCACTGTCACAGCTGCAAGGCAAAACACCGGTGTTCAGCTTGAACCCTGTGCCTGGCGCTTTGGATGCTTTGGTGTCGTCCGAATTACTGGAAACCGCGCGTCAAATATCGCTGGGCTTGGTGTCGCCCGAGCGTACCCGCGTGTTCAGCTCATCTTCGAGGGCTCTTACCACCTTGGAGCGCATGCCCATGGGAGATGGGCGTTTAGACAGCGCCGATTTGACGGCATTGGTGCAGCAGTTTTCCAAAGAAGCGCATGTGTGGGACTTTGGTGCGATGGCGCAAACGAATGGCACCATGGTCAGCGCGGTCATGCTTGGCGTGATCGCGGGCAGCGGTTTGTTGCCTTTTGAACGCCAGCACTTTGAAGCCACCTTGCGTGAGAGCGGTACACACAGCGCCGCCAGTTTGAAAGGTTTTGCCGCAGGCTTTGTCCGAGTGCAAACCACCCAAGCGCTCAACGCCATGCAGCAAGACATTCAACTTGACGCGCAAAGCGCTGCGCCCTTGGCGTCAAGCCTGCATTTCGCCGTTTTGCAAGATTTACCTGTCCCTGTGCGTGAACTCGCCAGCTTGGGCTACAGCCGCTTGTGCGACTACCAAAGCCGCGCCTATGCTGAGCTGTACCTTCAGCGCTTGCGGCAAGTGATGCAGGCTGAGCAACAAACCGATACCGAACACGCCCATGGCTACCAAGCCAGTCGTGAAACCGCCCGTTGGCTGGCTTTGTGGATGGCGTTTGACGACATTGTGCGGGTGGCTGATTTGAAAAGCCGTGCCAGCCGTTGGCAGCGCGTGGCGCGTGAAGTGAAGTTGCAAGACGACGATCTGCTGCACCTGTACGACCACTTCAAGCCAGGTATCCCAGAGTTCGCGGCCTTGTTGCCCACATGGCTGGCCACACCTTTGCAACGCTGGGACAAGCGACGCGCCTTGAGCGGCCAGACCCCTTGGGCCTTGCCTTTGAAAATTTGCACGCACTCGGTGATGGGTATGTTGGCACTGCGTACCTTGGCCAGTTTCAAATGGCTGCGCCCATGGGGCAGCCGCTTTCATGCCGAGCAAGCCGATATCACGCAATGGTTGCAAGCGGTTTGCACTGGCTTGCAGCAGGACGGGTCACTGGGTCATGAGGTAGCTATGTGTGGTCGCCTTATCAAAGGCTATGGCAGCACCAACGAGCGTGGTCGCCACAATCTGCAACACATCCTGACCCACTTGGCAGCCTCGCCGCTTCACAGCGATGCAGCATGGCGAAGTGCGGCAGTGGCCCAAGCCCGAGACGCTGCGCTGCAAGACGAAGCTGGCAATATGTTGGATGCGAAATTGCGCGGCTTGGGTGTGCCGACCCGACCCGTGGCGGAACAACCGCTGCGCTTTGTGCGCAATGCAAGCCTGCAACCCAAGGGCAGGCCCTAGGGTCCATGGGTGCTTGGCTCAGTTATCCTCTTGTTTTCATTGTTTTCAACAGCAGGTCCTCTATGAACAAGCACCGTTTTTTGCGCCAAGCCTCTTTGTCTGCCCTTTGCACCTTGGCTTTGAGTGGCCTGTGCAGCATCGCTTTAGCGCAAGACAAGGTGCAACAAGTGCGGGTCTCCACATGGGTGCCTGCGCAACACGCCTTGAACCCTGCGGTGCAAGCCTGGGCCGACAGTCTGAAAAAAGCATCCGGCGGCAGCATCAACCCCACCTTGTTTCCCTCGGAACAACTGGGCAAGGCGTTTGACCACTACGACATGGCCCGTGATGGCCTGACCGACTTCGCCTTTGTGAACCCTGGCTACCAGCCTGGTCGTTTCCCGATTTTTGCGGCGGCATCCTTACCTTTTGAAATCAGCAATGCCAAAGCCGGTTCTGCCGCGATCGATGCGTGGTACCGCGCCTATGCAGCCAAGGAAATGAAAGAGGTGAAGTACTGCTTTGCTTTCGCCCACGACCCAGGCGCATTGCATTCACGCAAAAAAGTACTCTTGCCTGCGGACATGAAGGGTTTGAAGGTACGCCCTGCAACTTCTACCGTAGGTCAAAT
>JAIXYA010000298.1 GCA_027490485.1 Comamonadaceae bacterium | reverse complement strand
GTCCAGTGCCAAGCTTGAACCTGCAGCAGCACCCACGATAGGTGCGGAATCGGTGGGGCTTCGTGCGATGGTGAATTGAGTGATTTGATTGCCAGAGCCGTCGGTGATGGTGAAACCAGTCTCGGCATCATTTACTTTGACGTCCACCTTGCCGGCCTCAAAAGACGACCAACCCTGCGAGGTCAACTCGGTTTGGATATTGGTTTTCAGCTCTTTGGCAAAAGCTTCCAGCGTGGTCGAATCCATGGTGGAAATATCCAAATCGCTGATCGTGGTAGAGCCTATTTCCATATCCAGCAAGGCGTAGGTGCCCACAGCGGCGGTGGCGATGGTGCCTGATGCAAAGCTGTTGCTGATACTCACGGGCGAGCCAGTGCTGACGGTGCTCAAGCTCAGGCCGGAGACGGTGATACCGTCGCCGCTGGTCAAGCGGATTTCGTTGCCGTTTTGCACATTGACGGTGACTTTGGAAGCTGCATCGGTGCTGTAGCCAAAGCGTGTAACCAAAGTCTGTTGAATATTTTCTTGCATATTCGAAACCAAATCCTCCATGGGTTTGGTGCTCAGCGGGTCTGATAAGGTGATTTCACCCGAGACGGTGAACGCGTTGGTACCCGACCCCAAGGTGAAGCTGTAGCCTTTGAATTCGTTGGCCAGTGGTGTGCTGCTAAACGCCACATTGGACAAAATATTGCTGCTGCCATTGAGTTGTTCATTGATCTTGTTCACCACTTCTTCGTAGGTCATATCGGTAGCATCGAGTTGAACCATGCGGTTTTCGGTCAGCGTCCCTTCTGAGTTGGTGGCAGAAATCGCAAAGTTTTGTTGTCCAGCAAAGTTGAAATAGCGCTCATCACCAAATTTACGGTTAATGACGTTGGTCAATTCTTTGGCAATTTCAGTGCCTGACAAGGTCATATTGCTGCCGGCCAAATGCTCTAAGCCGACTTTGACAGGTACGCCGGTGCCATCCACATCCAAGCTAAACAAATTGGTCAACTGTGTGCTTTGCAAGTTCCTGAAATCGATACCTTCCAAGGTGCTCAAATTCGGCGCCAGGCCACCGGTGACGGTTGCGGGTTCGGAAGCGCGTTTATCGGTCAGTTGGTTGAGCGAGAACTTCTGGGTCTTGGAGTTCACCAGCAAGTCACTCACCTCGCTCTCGGGTTTTAACTGACCGTATTTGTTCACATACATTTTTTCGCCCGTGGTGGCATCGGTGGCTTGCTGCAAAGCGGCCGCGACCAGCGTTTCACCGACATACACATAGGTTTGCCATTTGTTATTGGGGTCAGCTTGACTCGCATTTTGTGTTTTGGCGTAATAAACAGTAGCCAAGTAACCGTTACCACCCTTGTCATACACCGTCAAAGCGGTACTTTTGTTGTACGTGTCGGGGTCGTTACGGTTGAAAGCTTTGGTCACCACCTGTGCGTCGGCTGGGAAGTTCAAGCCCAGTTGCACCAACGAGGTTTCTTTGGCCATGCCGGTGGTTTTTTGCGGAATGGTCAACACGTTCATATCGCTCAAATTGGCTTTACCGGTCGAGTCCACTGACGCCGCCATCAAACGCTGGCCGGCAGAGTTCACCACGTTGTACTGGTCGTTCATCATGAACGAGCCGTTGCGCGTGAAAATATCTTGGAAGCCGTCACCTGATTTGAGCGGGAAAAAACCGTCGCCGGAAATCGCCAAGTCCAAGGTGTTAGAAGAGAAGTTCATATTGCCCTGACCAAATTCTTGGGTCACGCGCTTCAATGACACACCCTGACCGACCGCCGAGGTGGCTTTTTGCAAAGGTGAGGTTGCAAAAATATCGCCGAAGTCAGCGCGACTGCGCTTGAAACCCACGGTACTCGCGTTGGAAATGTTGTTTGAGGTCACGCCTAACTGCGCAGTGGCAGCATTCAAACCGGTGAGTGAGGTAAAAAAGGACATGGTTCAGATACTCCGTTGTATTTTTTGCGTGTGATTTAGTAAGCGATTTGTTTGACGTCCGCCAAGCTGACACTCTTGCCGCCATCGACTTCCAGCAGCCATGTGTTGTCACCGGTACCGGCGCTGCTGACGCTGCGCACGGTAGAGAACATGTTCACCGTGGGTTGCACCGCTTTGCCAAGCGAGCTGGCAAGCACTTGCATGGTGTAGGCGCCGTCTGGCATGGCGGCACCGCTGTCGCTCATGCCGTCCCAAGCCAACTTCATGGAACCGGGGGACTGAGCGGGGTAAATCAGTTTGCGAACCACTTGGCCGCGGTTGTCCAAAATTTTCATTTGCACACCATCAGCGCCATTGGGCAAGTCCACACTGGCTTGCACAGGTTGGCCGCCCAACAACATGGCGGGGGCATTGGGCACAGCAACTTTGCGCCCAATCATGGAGGCGCCTGCAAGCATCTTGTCGCCTTGCATGCTTTTCGCCATGTTTTCCATGCTGGCTTTCATCGCGGTAGTAGCTTCCAACTGGGAGAACTGCGCCAGTTGCGCCACAAAGGCCTCGTTTTTCACGGGGTCCAAGGGGTTTTGGTTTTTCAATTGGGTGGTGAACAAAGTCAGGAAAGCACCTTGGTCCATGGTGCTGCTGGTCGCCTTGACCTTGTTTTTGGCGATGTAATCCTCGTAGCTGACGATGCCACTGGGCAAAGGTGCTTTGGTTGTAGGTGCAGTCGTGGCCATGTCAGTCTTTCAAATATCAGGATTTGGTGATGTCCAAAGTGCGCATCATGAGTTGCTTGGCGGTGTTGACCACCTCGACGTTGTTTTGGTAGGAACGTGAAGCCGCCATCATTTCGATCATTTCCTGCATCTCATTCACGTTGGACATGTACACAAAGCCATTGGCGTCGGCCGAGGGGTTGCCTGGGTCGTACATGCTGCGAATCGGTGTGGGGTCATCGACAATTTGGTCAACTTTCACGCCACCCTTGTAGGGAAAGCCGCCATTGGTCATCTCGTCTTTGAGCAAAGCCTTGAAGACCGTGCGCTTGCCGCGAAAGGCTTCAGCCTCTGATGCTGCGACCGTGGTGGAGTTGGCCAAGTTCGAGGCCGTGGTGTTCATGCGCACGGTTTGTGCGTTCAATGCGGTGGCGGCAATGCCGAAAACAGAATCTAAGGTTCTCATGGCTTATCACTCCCCTTTTATGGCTTTGCGAAGACCGCTGATGCGGTTTTCCAAAAAGCTCAAAGTGGTTTGGTAATCGGCCGCAGCCTTACCAAAATTGGCCTGCTCAACGTTGATCTCAACGGTGTTGCCGTCAAAAGAGCTGTTGAAAGGAACGCGGTAACGCATACCGTTGTCGGGCTGCTCTTCAAGCGCCGCGAAATGCTTTTCATGGGTGGCGGAGATGTACTCACGCTGGGTTTCTTTGAGCATGGCTTTGAAGTCCAGCTCTTCGGCTTTGTAATTGGGTGTGTCCGCGTTGGCGATATTGCGCGCCAAGACTTCCATGCGTTGGCTGCGAACACCCAAAGCACGCTCGTGGATGCCAAATGCGTTGTTCAATAAATCCATCATCCCCTCCTTGCCTTGTTGAATTCGCCGTTTTCACGACGCTTGGGTTGAAAAACACAAAAACTCAGACTGATCATGCAAGTTGTGTGCCACGCCAAGCTGAGTACTTATCGATGCGATTCGTGATTGCCAAGCGGCAAAGCCTGTCCAAAGTGCCGACAGGGCGGCAAGGTTTTGCCGCTTCATCGCAAATAGTCCTGGTTTAAGTAAGCGCCTACCAAAAAAAAAAAAAAAAAATGCTCGTTGTTGACCACTTGCACCGGCGGGCTGCTGCGGGTGAGGGTTTGCGCCAGCTTTTGTGCCTGCGCTTTGGCGACCTCATAC
>JAIXYA010000149.1 GCA_027490485.1 Comamonadaceae bacterium | reverse complement strand
GGTCGACTTGGGCTTGGGCGGCTTTCAGGGTGGTTTCGCGTCGCTCTAACTCGGCGCCGCTGATGAATTCCTTGTCACGCAGCTCTTTGTAACGTTTGTAATCGGCTGCAGCCAAATCGCGGTTGGTAACGGCTGCGTTAATTTGTGCGCGAGCGGTATCAACACTTAAACGGTAATCTTGGGCGTCAATTTCAGCCAGCAACTGACCCGCCTTGACGCGCTGGCCCAATTCCACATGCCTGGTCACCAATTTACCGCCTACCCGAAAGCCCAAGCGCGACTCGATCCGTGCTTTGACCTCGCCTGCGTACTCTGTGGTGTTGCCCAAGGCAGTTTCACCCACTTGGATGACCTTGACCGAGCGCACGGGCTCTTGGGTGGCAGGTGGCGGCGAACACGCCAGCAAGCCCATCATGGCGGCAAGCAGGAAAAATCGGGACAAATGCGGCATGACAGGGCTTTCTTCAAGAGAATATTAATGACTGACCGGTTAGTAATCGAATTCTACAGCCTCAATGTGTCAAGCGACAATGGAAAAACCATGTCGTCCATAGACCATTACGAAAACTTTCCCGTCGCCTCTTGGCTGTGCCCCGCCCACCTGCGCCCAGCGGTGGTGGCGATCTACCACTTTGCCCGAACGGCCGACGATATGGCCGATGAAGGGGATGCGGATGCCCAGAGCCGCTTGGCGAGCCTGTCAGCCTTGCAAGCAGACCTGCTGGCCTGCACCACCTCTGGCCACGTCAGCGCCCAATGGCCGCAGGTTTTCACGCCCTTGGCCGCGCAAATACGCCAACACGCCATTCCCTTGCAGCCCTTGCTCGACCTGCTCGATGCATTCACGCAAGACGTCAACTACACCCAGGCACAGCGGCGCTATGCCTCGCGTGAAGAATTGCTGGACTACTGCCGCCGCTCGGCCAACCCCATAGGCAGGCTGTTGCTGCATTTGTATGGCGTGAACGACAAGGTTTCATTGGTGCAAAGCGACGCGATTTGTTCGGCCTTGCAACTGATCAATTTCTGGCAAGACCTGAGCGTCGATATGCCACGCGGCCGGCATTACCTGCCAGACAACGCAACACTGTCCGAAGAAACCGCTTTTGCCCGCGCCTTGATGCGCCAAGGCAGCCCGCTGGTACACACCCTGCCTGGGCGAGGCGGTTGGGAGTTGCGTTTGGTGGTGCAAGGAGGTTTGCGCGTTTTGGACAAGCTTGAAGGTGGAGACGCCTTTCGGCACCGCCCTGTGCTCAAGGGCCTGGACTGGCTGAGCGTGGCCTGGCGAGCCCTTGGGATGTGAACAACCCTAGCCTCTCCTGCCATTGAGGCTGGATGCCACAATCGTGGCCATGACGCCGCAAGACTATGTTCAAGAAAAAGCCGCCGCCTCAGGCAGCAGTTTTTATTACGCTTTTTTGTTCCTCCCGCCGCACAGGCGTGCTGCCATCACCGCTTTTTATGCGTTTTGCAGAGAGGTTGACGATGTGGTGGACGAGGTGCAAGACCTAACGGTCGCCGCCCACAAACTGCATTGGTGGCAAACCGAGGTGAACAACAGTTTTGCTGGCAACCCACAGCATCCGGTGATGAAAGCCTTGATGCCCTTGGCCGCTGACTTTGGCATCACTGCCCAACACCTGCAAGATGTGATTGCAGGTTGCCAAATGGATTTGAACCAAACCCGCTACCTCGACTTTGCCGGCCTGCAACGCTACTGCCATTTGGTGGCGGGTGTGGTGGGCGAAGTGGCAGCGCGTATTTTTGGGCAAAGCCAAGCACAAACCACCCACTATGCCCATCAATTGGGGTTGGCGTTTCAACTCACCAACATCATCCGCGACGTAGGCGAAGACGCTTTGCGTGGACGTATTTATTTGCCGGTGAATGAGTTGCAGCAGTTCAATGTCAGCGCCAAAGACATTTTGGAAAGACGCGACAGCCCTGCTTTCCAAGCCCTGATGGCTTTCCAGTACGAGCGGGCCCAAGGTCTTTACAGCCAAGCCCTGTCTGCATTACCCAAAGAAGATTGGCGCAGCCAAAAACCAGGCCTGATGATGGCCAGCATTTACCGAACCTTGCTGGTGGAAATCCAAGCTTCGGGCTTTCCCGTGCTGCGCCAACGCGTGGCACTCACGCCTTTGCGCAAGTTTTGGCTGGCTTGGAAAATGCAGGCCTTGGGGCGTTTTTGACGGCCGTGACCATCATTGGTGGCGGCTGGGCCGGCTTGGCTGCGGCGGTTCGCGCCACCCAAAAAGGCTTTGCGGTACGTCTGCTAGAAGCCGCCCCGCAATTGGGCGGTCGTGCCAGAAGGGTTGTTCATGAAGGCTTGGCCTTGGACAACGGCCAGCATATTTTGATTGGTGCCTACAGAGACACCTTGCGGCTTTTACACACATTGGGCGTAGATACCGAAGCCGCTTTGTTGCGCTTGCCATTGCAACTGCAAGATATCCATGGACAAGGATTGGCTTTGCCGGCTTTGCCCGCCCCGCTCAACCTGTTGGTAGGTGTCTGCTCGGCCCGTGGTTGGTCATGGGCTGACAAGTTCAGTTTGCTGCGTCAAGCCACCGGATGGCAAACCCAAGGCTTTGCCTGCGAAGCCCACATGACGGTGGCCGAACTTTGCCAAGGTTTAACTCCCAAGGTGATGCAGCAATTGATAGACCCGCTGTGCATTTCGGCGCTCAACCTGAGTGCCACGCAAGCCAGTGGCCAAATTTTTTTGACTGTGCTGAAAGATGCGCTGTGGTCGGGCAATGGCAGCAGCGATATGTTGCTGCCTAAGGTGGATTTGGGTAGCCTGATGCCAGACGCTGCCCATGCGTGGTTGACTGCACACGGGGCCATCGTGGAAACCCACCAACGCATCGAAGACTTAGGCCCTTGGCTGCACCACCACGTGGTTCTGGCCTGCCCATCTTGGGAAGCGGCCAAGTTGACGCATGGGTTAGCGCCTGCTTGGTCCGCCCAAGCAGCCAGTTTGACCCACACGGCCATCGCCACCGTGTATGTACGCACCACACAGCAGCTGTCTTGGCCGCACGCTATGGTGGCCTTGCCAAGCCGCCCTGATGCCCCCGCGCAATTTGCGTTTGACAAGGGTAGCCTCAGTGCCGATCCTGCTTGGCAAGGGGTGCTGGCTTTGGTGGTCAGCGCCAGCACGGATGAGCGAGACACCATCACCCAGCAAGTCATGGGGCAAATTCGCGATCAACTTGCTATTCACGATGCCAGCCTGATAACAACGGTGGTGGAAAAACGCGCCACCTTCGCTTGCACGCCTACGCTGGTCCGTCCCCCTGCTCAGGTGTGCGCCGGTATCTGGGCTTGTGGTGATTACGTGGCGGGGCCCTACCCAGCCACGTTGGAAGCTGCAGTACGCAGTGGCTTCGCCGCTGCCGATGCTTTGCTGCAATAGGTGAAAATACCCCCATGTCTATAGAACCCCGTTTTGCCCAAGAGCCTGCTTACTCCCATGGGCAAGCCTCCCGTACCGCCATCGTCTACTGCAACCTCGGCACCCCTGACGCGCCCACCGCTGC
>JAIXYA010000217.1 GCA_027490485.1 Comamonadaceae bacterium | reverse complement strand
GGCTGATGTCACTCATGACCCTTTGTTATCCCAACTGCGTCAACGTCTTCGCAAGCAACACGCTGGCCCAGCGGCGGGAAAGCCCATGGGAATAGCCGCTGTGTTTAGCAAAGAGAGTGTGACACCCTCGCAATTTAGTGACTCCCAAACAGATAGCACTTTAAACTGTCATGGCTATGGTTCGGTGGTGACAGTCACCGCAACCTTTGGCAATTGTGCTGCGGCTTGGGTATTGGATTTATTGTCAAAAAAATCTGCCCTATAGAGACGCAAAAATCGATAAAAAACAGTTATACTTTGCGGCTTTGCTGAACTGCCAAAAGCAACTAAGCAACAAGATGGGACGTTAGCTCAGTTGGTAGAGCAGCGGACTTTTAATCCGTTGGTCGCTGGTTCGAATCCAGCACGTCCTACCACCCACATTCGGTACAAACTAAAGCCAGTTACCCACTGGCTTTTTTTATGTCCGCTTGGTTCTTTAAGCCTTTTCAGACGTTTCCAGTAATTCAAGCCATTGCGCTTCTAGCTGAGACAGTTTGTCCTCTGCCTTCTTTAACTGACTACCCAACTTGGCCAGCTCTGTGGGTACGGTGGTCAACGACATGGCTTGCGTGAGTTGCTCTTTTTCTTGCTCTAGTGTTTGCATATCCGACTCAAGGCGTTGCTGCTTTTTTTGTGCCCCTGGCGCAGGTGCTTTAGGTGGAGAAGGTTTTGCGGTAACTTTCAGGGCCTTTTCTTGAAGTTGAGCCTGTTCAGTCTGCGCTAACGCTTTCATTCGTTTGGCCTCGTCTAGCAAGAACTGTTGGTAGTCATCCAAGTCACCATCGAAGGGTGCAATGCCACCTTTAGAGACCAACCAAAACTCATCACACACAGCGCGAAGCAAGGCTCTGTCGTGACTGACCAGCATCACTGTTCCTTCAAACTCATTCAAAGCCATGGACAAGGCCTCGCGTGTTGCCAAATCCAGGTGGTTGGTAGGCTCATCCAGCAGCAGCAAATTGGGTCGTTGCCACACCATCATGCAAAGCACCAAGCGGGCTTTTTCACCCCCGCTCATGCTGCCCACACTTTGCTTGACCATGTCACCACCGAAGTTGAACTGGCCTAAAAAACTACGCAAGTCTTGTTCACGCGAAGCCTGTCCCGCCAACTTACCCTCGGCAGCCACTTTTTTGGCCAGGGCAATCATGTGGTCAAGTGGGTTGTCCGCAGGTCGCAGAACATCTAACTCTTGCTGGGCAAAGTAGCCAATATTCAATCCTTTGCCTTCGATGATTTCACCGTTGATGGCGGCTAGGTCTCGGGCAATGGTTTTCACCACGGTCGATTTACCTTGACCATTGGCACCCAAAATACCAATACGCTGACCAGCCAAAACGGACTTGCTGACATCGCGAACGATCACGGTAGGCAAAGTGCCTTCGCTTGCATCGCTAGCAGCTGGGTAGCCAAAGTCCACGTATTGCATGGACAGCATGGGATTAGGGAGATTGGCAGGCTCTTTGAATTCAAATTGAAAATCTGCTTCGGACAACAGCGGGGCGATTTTTTCCATTCGATCCAAAGCTTTGACGCGACTTTGTGCTTGCTTGGCTTTGCTGGCTTTGGCTTTGAACCTGGCAATGAATTTTTGCAAATGCGCAATCTTGTCTTGCTGCTTGGCAAAAGCATTTTGTTGCAAGGTCATTTGTTCCGCACGCATGTCTTCAAACTTGCTGTAGTTGCCGCCGTAACGCACCAGTTTGCCTGCATCAATGTGCAAGGTGACATTGGTCACTGCATCTAAGAACTCGCGGTCATGGCTGATCACCAACAAGGTGCCTTCATAGCGTTTGAGCCAAGCTTCAAGCCAGACCAAAGCATCCAAATCCAAGTGATTGGTCGGTTCGTCCAACAAAAGCAACTCGGTGGGGCACATCAAGGCACGGGCTAGCTGCAAGCGCATACGCCACCCACCTGAAAAGCTGTTGACCGGCTTGTTCAGATCTGTGGTTTTGAAACCAAGACCTTGAATCAAAGCTTGGGCACGGGACGCGGCATCGTGCTCACCTGCATCATGCAAGGCCATATAGGCGTTGGCCATGCGTTCACCGTCGTCAGTGGCCTCGGCTGCTGTCACCTCTGCCCGTGCAGCCACCAATTCGGTATCGCCTTCAATCACAAAGTCTGTTGCACTGGCATCGGTCTCGGGCATGTCTTGGGCGACTTGGCCCATGCGCCACTGGCTGGGAATATCAAACTCGCCAGAGTCTTCGGTCAAGGTTTTGTTGAGCAAGGCAAACAAGGACGACTTACCCGCCCCATTTCTGCCCACCAAGCCCACTTTTTCGCCAGGGTTCAAACTGACCGATGTTTGGTCAAGCAAAATTTTTGCGCCACGGCGCAAGCTGATATTTTTAAGAGTGATCATGCCAACAATGCCGATTCCGTGATCAGCAGTACCTGTGTATCGCCTGCACTCGTGTACAAGCCTGTGAATTCCAAATGCGGGAATGCCGCTATGAAGTGCTCAAACTCATTGCCAATTTCAAGCACCAAAACGCCATCTTCTTTCAGATATGAGGGCACCACGCGCAGTAACTGGCGTATAAAGTCCATGCCATCTTTACCCCCAGCCAATGCCAACGAGGGTTCAGCTTGAAACTCAAGCGGCAACCGTGCCATGCTTTGGGCGTTGACGTAGGGCGGGTTGCAGACGATCAGATCGAAAGTGCCTTGTGCTTTTTCTAAACCATCCGATGCAACAAGATGTACACGGTCTTGCAGCCCATGTCTTTCAACATTGATAGCTGCGACCGCCAAAGCATCAGCAGAGATGTCCAAAGCCTGAACATGGAGTTGGGGGTAGGCAAGCGCGACCAACACGGCCAGACTTGCGCCCCCTGTGCACAAATCAAGCGCTGAACTTGCATCAGGATTGAGCCATGGGTCAATGCTGCCATCAGCCAATACTTCGGCAATCAAGCTGCGTGGGATCAAGCACCGTTCATCGACATAAAAAGACACACCTTGCAGCCATGCTTCTTGGGTTAAATAGGCCAAGGGTTTGCGGGTTTGAATGCGCTGGGTCAACAAACCGAGAACAGCTTCGACAGAAGTTTCTGGCAGTTCATCCTGCAGCGTTTGGGAATCTATATCCAAAGGCAGGCCGAGCTTCCACAGTACCAACCAAGCGGCTTCGTCAGCGGCTTGCAAAGTGCCTTGGCCAAAGCTGACCTGCGCATCTGCCAAGGCCTTGGCGCAGTGTTCAATCAATGCTGAAGGCGTCATGCGCTGGTGTGGCGCTGCAAGCCTTGCAAAATTCGCAGGTAAATATTTTTCAATGTGTCTATATCGCTTGCGCGGACATACTCGTCAATTTTGTGGATGCTGTCATTGGGGGGGCCCAACTCGATAACTTGGGGGCATATTTGTGCGATGAAACGTGCATCGCTGGTGCCACCCGAGGTAGACAATTCTGTGTCAATGCCTGTTTCGGCTTGAATAGCTTGTTGCACCACGCCCAACAAATCGCCTGGGGTGGTGAGGAATGGCAGCCCACCCAAAGTCCAGTTCAATTGGTAGTTGAGTCCGTGTTTGCGTAAAACCGCTTCCAAGCGCTGTTTCAAATCGTCTGCAGTCGATTCGGTGCTGAATCGGAAATTGAAATCAATCACCGCCTCGCCAGGGATCACATTATTGGCACCGGTGCCCGCATGGATATTGCTCACTTGCCAACTGGTAGGTTGAAAGAAATCATTGCCCTGGTCCCAGTTGATACTTGTCAATTCAGCCAAGGCAGGCGCAAACAAATGAATAGGGTTACTGGCCAGTTGCGGATACGCAATGTGACCTTGCACGCCTTTGATGGTGAGTTTGCCGCTCAGTGTGCCTCGACGACCGTTTTTGACCATGTCCCCGATGCGGTGGACCGCCGTGGGTTCTCCCACGATGCACCAATCCAGTTGTTCATTTCGAGATTTCAGCCACTCCACCACTTTCACCGTGCCATCTACCGAGGGACCTTCTTCATCGCTGGTCAACAAAAAGGCGATGGAAAACCGAGGATGGGCTTCTTGCTTTAAAAACTCCTCAGTTGCGACCACCATCGCAGCCAAAGAGGTTTTCATGTCACTGGCACCACGCCCAAACAATTTGCCATCGCGGTGGCTTGGGGTGAAAGGGTCTGTGGTCCATTTGTTTAAGGGACCTGTAGGCACCACATCGGTGTGGCCAGCAAACACCAAGGTGCGGCCTTGAGGTGAACAACGCTTGATCGCCCACAGATTGCTCACCCTGAAATTGTCTGGCCCAAAGTTCAAACGCTCTGATTCAAAATGCAAAGCGTTCAAACGCTCGCCCAAAATCTCCAAACAACCCGCATCATCGGGGGTGACAGAGGGGCGAGTAATCAGTTGCTCAGTCAACTCAAGGGTGGTAGACATCTCAGTCGCGCAAGAGGTCGTTCAGGCTGGTTTTGGCGCGGGTTTGTGCGTCCACGCGTTTGACAATGACAGCGCAGTACAAACTGTATTTGCCGTCTGCGCTGGGCAGGTTGCCAGACACCACTACTGATCCAGCAGGTACGCGTCCATAGCTCACTTCACCTGTGGCACGGTCATAAATTTTGGTGCTTTGACCGATATACACACCCATGGAAATCACCGAGTTTTCTTCGATGATGACGCCTTCAACCACCTCGGAGCGTGCACCAATGAAGCAGTTGTCTTCAATGATGGTGGGATTGGCTTGCACAGGTTCTAGAACGCCACCAATGCCAACACCACCCGAGAGGTGAACGTTCTTGCCAATCTGCGCACATGAGCCCACGGTCGCCCAAGTGTCGACCATGGTGTTTTCATCGACATAAGCGCCGATGTTGACGTAGCTGGGCATGAGGATGGCACCTTTGGCAATGTAGCTGCCTCGGCGGGCAACTGCAGGCGGCACCACACGAACACCGCTGGCCTTCATGTGGGCTTCGTCCATGTTGGAAAACTTGGTTTGCACTTTGTCATAAAAGCCCAAATCACCCGCCTTGACCACAGCGTTGTCTTTCAAGCGAAACGACAGCAGAACCGCTTTCTTGATCCACTGATGGGTGGTCCATTGCCCCACCGCTTCACGGGTAGCGACCCGCAAGCGACCTGCATTGAGTTCGGCGATGACGTGTTCAACAGCGTCACTCAATTCTTTGGGTGCAGAGGAGGGGCTGTATTGGGTACGGTTTTCCCAAGCGGTGTCAATGATGGATTGCAGTTGTTGGCTCATGAGGATGGTGGGTAGTGGGATTGAACAAATTGAACGATACGTTGTGCGGCCTCAAGACATTCCTGAGGTTGTGCAACCAAGGCCATGCGAATTCGGCCTTGGCCTGGGTTGACGCCATTGACTTCTCGCGCCAAATAACGACCCGGCAACACAGTGACATTGTATTGAGCCAGCAATTCCACCGCAAAAGCCTCATCGTCACCGCCCGGCACACCTGCCCAAAGGTAAAAACCCGCGTCCGGCAAAGCCACATCCAACACTTGCGACAAAAGGGGGGTGATTTGGGCAAATTTTTCTCGGTACAGCGCACGGTTTTCTTCCACATGGACTTCGTCGTTCCAAGCCGCGATGCTGGCTGCTTGCACCATGCCGCCCATGGCGCTGCCGTGGTAGGTGCGGTAGCGCAAAAACGCATCTATTAGCTTGGCGTCGCCAGCCACAAAACCACTGCGCATACCCGGTACATTGCTGCGCTTGGACAGGCTGGTGAAGCTGACCAAATTTCGAAAATCCGTGCGGCCCGAGAGCATCGCCGCTTCTAAGCCACCCAGGGGTGGTTTGTCGCCGAAATAAATTTCGCTGTAGCACTCATCGCTGGCCAACACAAAGCCATATTGGTCTGACAGTGCAAACAGCTTTTGCCACTCAGCCAAGGGCATGACTGTGCCGGTAGGGTTGCCTGGCGAGCAGACAAACACCAGCTGTGTTTTGGCCCACACAGCTTCTGGAACGCTGTCCCAGTCCACTGCAAAATTGTTTTCTGCTCGGCTGGGCACAAAAAAGGCCTGTGCGCCTGCCAGCAAAGCCGCACCTTCATAAATTTGGTAGAACGGGTTGGGACAGACCACCCATGCATCGGGTTGACCATTCAACACCGTCTGCGCGAAAGCAAACAAGGCTTCGCGTGAACCATTCACCGGCAACACTTGGTTGGCAGTGTCTGCGCTGACTTGGTAACGGCGTTTCAGCCAGTCGCTGCAGGCTTGACGCAAAGCCAAACCACCGGCGGTGGCGGGATAAGCTGACAAAGCCTCCATATTTGCCGATAAAGCTTGCAAAACCAAGGCTGGTGCGGGGTGGCGTGGCTCACCAATGCCAAGGCTGATAGCGGTTAAGTTTGGTTTGGGGCTGACACCTGTAAACAAATGGCGTAAACGCTCAAAAGGGTAGGGCTGCAGTTGGGAAAGATGGGGGTTCATGGCTGATATTATCGGGGTCTATGTACAGCTACCTCGACCCAAGCAAAGCCGAAGAATTCGCCATGGACCAGGCTCAGATGCTGAATTTGGCGCAAACCTTCCAAGACAGCTTGGAAAAGGACCTTGCTTCATTGCACGCCGCTTTGGCCAGCCAAGACACTGAGCCGGTCCAGCGCTTGCTGCACTCGCTCAAAGGCTATGTCACTTTTTTGTCTGGCCCCGACCTCAGCCAGCAGATGATTCAACTCGAAGCCATGAGCCGAGCTAAGCATTTGGCTGAACTTTCCGTCGACATTGGCCAAGCCATTCCCTCTTTGCAAAATCTTTTGGTTGAAGTGGGTCAATGGATTGAAAAAGATTTAAAGCCTGCTACCTGATTTTTTATTCTTCAACGATTCAACCTTTTAAAAGGGCTTTAGGTGCGTCTTAATTCGATCAAGCTCTCCGGTTTCAAGTCTTTCGCTGATCCGACCAATTTTTTATTGCCTGGCCAATTGGTTGGGGTTGTGGGCCCCAATGGCTGCGGTAAATCCAACATCATTGATGCGGTACGTTGGGTGCTGGGTGAAAGCCGTGCCAGCGAGTTGCGCGGCGAGTCCATGCAGGATGTGATTTTCAATGGCACCACCAGCAGGAAACCCGCTAGCCGAGCCAGTGTTGAGCTGGTGTTTGACAATGCCACGCACCGCGCAGGTGGACAGTGGAACCAGTTTGCTGAAATTGCCGTCAAGCGTGTGCTGACACGCGACGGCACCAGCAGTTACTACATCAACAACCAACCCGTGCGCCGCAGGGATGTGCAAGATGTGTTTTTAGGCACCGGTTTAGGTCCACGCGCTTACGCCATCATTGGGCAAGGCACCATCAGCCGCATCATCGAATCCAAGCCTGAAGACTTGCGTTTGTTTTTGGAAGAGGCGGCCGGTGTTTCCAAATACAAAGAACGTCGCCGCGAAACCGAAAATCGTCTTGGTGACACCCGCGAAAACCTCACCCGTGTAGAAGATATTCTGCGTGAGTTGAACGCCAATTTGGAAAAACTCGAACGCCAAGCCGAGGTGGCCCAGCGCTATAAAGATTTGCAAAGCCAGTCCACCCTCAAGCAACACCAGCTATGGTTCTTGAAACGTGCTGAAGCTGAGGTCAGTCAAACCCAGTTGCAGCAACAAGCCGAGCAAGCCAGCAATGCTTTAGAGGCCAAGACGGCAGACTTACGCCATACCGAAAGTCAAATCGAAACACTGCGTCAAGCCCATTACGATTCAGGCGAGCAAGTCAACCAAGCGCAAGGGCAGTTGTACCAAGCCACTGCCGAGGTGGGGCGTTTAGAAGCGGAAATTCGTTTCGTGGTGGAAGGGCGGCAACGGGCCCAAGAGCGTTTGCAACAAATTCAAACGCAAATGGGCCAATGGTCTGCCCAAGCCGCGCAAGCCAGTGAGCAAACCCAAGCTTTGACCCTGGCGCAATCGCAGGCTCAAACCCTGCTTGAAAACACCCAGCAACAACGCCAGACCTTGGCCGAACAACAACCTGCCAGTGAACAGGTCTGGCGAGACGCACACAAAGCCTCGCAAGACCAAGCGGCCTTGGTGACCCAGGTGCAGCAGCAGATCCAGGTGCTGGCCGCCGAGCAACGTGGCTTGCAAGAGCAAATGCGCCAACTCGAACAACGGCAAAACCGCTTGCAAGTGGACCAACATGCGCTTGCTGCGCCCGACAGCAGCCATCTCCAGCGACTGGAGGCACAGCTGAGCCAAGCGCAGCAGACTGCCAGCCAGTTGTCGCAAGATCTGCAAAACTTGGAAGCCCAAACCCCGGGCTTGGAAGAAGAGCGTAAAGCCGCTCAAACCAGCAGCAACCAGCAATCTGCCACTTTGGTTGAATTGCAAGCGCGTCACCAAGCTTTGACCGCGTTGCAAGAAAAACTTCGCACCGACGAACGCTTGGTGCCTTGGTTGGCCAAACACGGTTTGCAAAATTTAAAGCCTTTGTGGAACCGTGTGCAGGTGACATCCGGTTGGGAGCAAGCTTTTGAAGCGGCGTTGCGTGAACGATTGGCCGCGCTGGAGGTTGGTAAGCTCGACAGTGTCAAATCCTTCGCGTCCGATGTCCCTCTGGCAAAGCTGAGTTTTTACAGCCCAGCGGTGGCCGCCAGTGCAGCCAAATCTTCCAATTTGTCGCCGCTGTTGGATCAGCTGAAAGTCGATGACACTGCCCTCAAGAGCCTGTTGGCGGATTGGTTAACTGGCTGTTACACCGCTCCCAACTTAGATGCTGCCATGGCTTTGAGAGACAAGCTCCAAGCTGGGGAACATATTTTCATTCCCCAAGGTCATGCGGTCGGTTTGTACAGCGTTCATTTTTATGCCCAAGACTCTGAGCAAGCAGGCCTGCTTGCCAGGGCGCAGGAAATTGAAAACCTTGAAAAACAAATTCGTGCGCAGTCTTTGATTGCGCAAGAAGCCAAATCGCAACTCAGCCGTGCCGAGTCTGCAGCTTCTCAAGCGGCCAGCCAAAGAACGCAGCTGCGTCAACAGTCCTCTGAGGCACAAGCCAAGGTGCATGCGCTGAATGTGGATGTGCTGCGTTTGCAACAGCAAGCTCAGCAGGTGAGTGAGCGCCAAGGGCAATTGGCGTCTGAACTCACTGAACTTCAAGCCCAATCTGTTGCGCTTGAACACAAGCTGCAAGCTTCCCACGCTAAATTCGAAGAGCTGGACTTGCAGTTGGCGCAAACCCAAGAGCGCCATGCACAGCTGCAAGACGCGTCCTTGGCTAAAGAAAAAGAATTTCAAAGCTTGCGTGAATCGTTGCTGCAGATTGATAAGCAATGCCAAGAGGCCGAGTTCCAAGTTCGCAGCTTGCAAGCCCGGCAGCAAGAGTTGCAACGCACCCAAGACACGGCCGCTCAACAAATTGAAACGCTCAACAACGAACAAAGCCGCCAACAAGAAGAGCTCAATGTGTTGAGCGACACCACCGCCCGGGCTGGCTTGCAAGACGCTTTGGCTTTGCAACTTGAACGCGAAACCTTGTTGGCCAGCAAACGCAATGAATACGATGACTTGACCAACCGTTTGCGCACCAGCAACGAAGAAAGACTCAAGATCGAGCATCAACTGGAGCCTTTGCGTCAACGCATAGTGGACACCCAACTCAAGGCACAAGCCGCACGACTTGGGTTTGAGCAGTACGACCAGCTGTTACAGGATGCGCAAACAGACCTTGAGGCTGTTGCTGCCAGCATCGAGCATGAATCTGTCAAGTTGGCTGGTTTGTCCAATGAAATTGACCATCTTCAACGTGAGATGCAATCCTTGGGCGCGGTGAATTTGGCTGCTTTGGAAGAGTTGGGCACTGCGCGTGAACGCAAAACATTCCTTGACGCGCAGTCCGCCGATTTGAACGAAGCCATCACCACACTGGAAGACGCGATACGCAAAATCGATGGAGAAACGCGTCAACTGCTGGGCGACACCTTCGAGACGGTGAACCAGCACTTTGGCCGCATGTTCCCCGAGCTGTTTGGCGGCGGAACGGCCAAACTGGTCATCACAGGCGATGAAATTTTGGATTCGGGTGTTCAAGTCATGGCGCAGCCGCCTGGCAAGAAGAACCAAACCATCTATTTGTTGTCGGGGGGCGAAAAGGCGCTGACCGCCATTGCCTTGGTGTTTGCGATTTTTCAACTCAACCCTGCGCCTTTTTGTTTGCTTGACGAGGTGGATGCTCCCCTGGATGACGCCAACACCGACCGTTACGCCAAACTGGTGACACGCATGTCGGGTGAAACCCAGTTTCTCTATATCTCACACAACAAAATTGCCATGGAAATGGCGGAGCAACTCATTGGCGTGACCATGCAAGAGCAGGGTGTTTCGCGTATTGTTGCCGTCGATATGGAGTCGGCAGTCAACATGGTTGAACCTGCGGCAAACGTATGAGCAGTCTGCAAATTTGGCTGGCAATCGTAGGCGGCGTGATTTTGGTGGTCTTGGTGGCCTACAACGCTTGGACGTCTCGGCAAAACCAGCCCAAACAAGCCGAGCCGTTGATCACCCCTGAAGAACTTGACGCACTGACCCAAAGCGAAACGTCGATTGATGGCTCGCTGCCATTGGCAAGCGACGCACTTGGCGCTTATTCGCAAATGGCCCATGAGTTTCCTCAGCCCAACCAACGGGGGCAGCTTGACCCCTTGATTGATGTGATGGCCAGCATGGAACTGGAGACGCCTGTGTCAGGCGAGGCCGCTTTGGCCGCTTTGCCACCTGTTCGGCGCGTGGGCAGCAAACTCTTTATCGTGGAAGGTTTAAACGCTGACACTGGCGAGTGGGAAAACCTGCAAGCCGGTTTGTTTTACAGCGCTTTCCAAGCCGGCATTCAGGTGGCTAACCGCCAAGGCCCCCTCAACGACATTGAGTTTTCCGAGTTTGTGGTGAAAGCCCAAACTTATGCGGATGCTTTTGGCGTTACCCCTGAGCTGCCCGACATGAGCGAGGCCATTGCCCATGCGCGTGAGTTAGACCAATTTGCAGCTTCTCACGATGCCCAACTCAGCTTCACCATCGCCTCACGCAAAACCGCTTGGAGCCCAGGCTATGTGCAGCAACAGGCGGCGCGTATCGGCTTTGTGCCTGGTGTCATTCCAGGGCGCATGGTGATTGCCGCTTCTACCGCGGGTTTGCCACCAGTGTTGGTGCTGAGTTTTGATGCCCGTGCCGCCATGGCCGAAGACCCCAACCAGTCGGCTTTGCGCAGTATTTCCCTAGGACTTGATGTGCCACAGGTGGCGCCCTCGGAGCAGGCTTTTGCGCGATTGTGCGAATCTGCCCAAGCCTTGGCCCAAGCCATGGATGGCCAAATCACCGATGACAACGGCCAAGTGCTGTCCGAGGCGGCCATTCAAATCATCGACAACGATTTGAAAAATCTTTACCAAGCACTGGCGGCAAGAGACTTGGCAGCAGGCTCCTTGCAGGCGCGGCGCTTGTTCAGCTAGGACTGGCCATGAAAGACCGTGCTGCACATTTGCGGCAACTGTTGAACCACCATGCCCATCGCTATTACGTCTTAGATGACCCCAGCATTCCAGATGCAGAGTACGACCGGCTTTTCAAAGAGCTTCAAGCCTTAGAAGCGGCACACCCCGAGCTTTTGAGCCCAGATTCGCCCACGCAGCGAGTAGGTGGAGCGCCTGTAGACGCCTTTGCCAGCGTTCGACACCGTGTGCCCATGCTCAGCATCCACACCGAAACCGATATCTCGGACCTTGGCGCACAGGCTTTCGACCAGCGTGTTCGCAAGCAATTGCAACTCAAAGAAAACGATGCGCCTGTTGAATACGTGGCTGAACTGAAATTTGATGGCTTGGCGATCAGCTTGCGCTACCTTGACCATGTGTTGGTACAAGCCGCCACCCGAGGAGACGGTGAAACCGGCGAGGATGTCACCCACAATATCCGCACCATTGGCCAAATCCCTCTGCGTCTGCCGCCACAAGCGCCTGCTGAACTTGAGGTTCGCGGTGAAGTCTATATGCGGCGTAACGATTTTGAAGCTCTGAATATTCGCCAACGAGAACGTATTGCAGCCGGTGCCAAAAACGAAAAAACCTTTGTCAATCCTCGCAATGCCGCAGCGGGTGCGGTACGGCAACTGGACCCGCAAATCGCGGCCCAACGCCCCTTGAGCTTCTTTGCCTATGCCTTGCATTTTCATCCTCAAGAGCCGCAAAGTTTGCCGCCACTAGAAGCCACTTTGTGGGGCTTGCAACACTATGGCACCCAAGCCAAGGTACTGCAATGCCTCAAGGCTTGGGGTTTTGCGGTGGCAGAAGAAACCCAAACAGTGACAGGGGCTAAAGGCTTGGTGCAATTTCATCAACACATTGCAGGCTTGCGCGATCAACTGCCGTTTGACATTGATGGCGTGGTTTACAAGGTCAACCGTATCGACCAACAAGCCCAAATGGGCATGGTCAGCCGCGAACCGCGCTGGGCGGTGGCGCATAAATACCCGGCGCAGGAAGAACTGACCACGGTGCTGGCTATCGATGTGCAGGTTGGGCGTACCGGCAAGCTCACGCCTGTGGCCAAACTGGATCCTGTGTTTGTGGGCGGCGTGACGGTCACCAATGCCACTTTGCACAACGAAGACGAAGCACGGCGCAAAGATGTGCGGGTGGGCGACACCGTGGTCGTGCGACGTGCCGGTGATGTCATTCCCGAAGTGGTGTCTGTGGTGATGGAAAAGCGATTGCATGAAGCAGCCATCTTCACCATGCCTAAACTGTGTCCGGTGTGCGCAAGCGCTGCGGTGCGAGAGGAAGGCGAGGCGGATTACCGTTGCACAGGCGGCTTGTTTTGCAGCGCCCAACAAAAGCAAGCTGTTTTGCATTTTGCGCAGCGCCGTGCGGTAGAGATCGAAGACTTGGGCGAAAAACTGGTCGATCAACTGGTGGATGCTGGTTTGGTCAAAACTTTGGCCGATGTCTACAAGCTGGGTTTTAGCCATTTGGCGACGCTGGATCGCATGGCAGAAAAATCAGCCAACAATTTGCTTGCCAGCCTTGAGAGATCCAAGTCCACCACTTTGCCGCGTTTTGTGTTTGGGTTGGGCATACGCCATGTGGGTGAGGCCACGGCCAAAGATTTGGCCAGGCATTTTGGCGGCATTGACGCCATCATGGATGCCAGCGTTGAACAATTGCTGCAAGTACATGATGTAGGCCCTGTGGTGGCGCAAAGCTTGCGTACCTTTTTCGACCAAGCGCATAACCGCGAGGTGGTCGAGCAGTTGCGTGCCTGTGGTGTGCATTGGCAAGAGTCAGATCCGCAAGGCCGCTTGGATTTGCCGCTCAGCGGTCATACCTATGTCATCACTGGCACCTTGCCCACCTTGTCGCGTGAACAAGCCCAAGCCCTGCTGGAAGAAGCCGGTGCCAAAGTGGCGGGCAGCGTCAGCAAAAAAACCACCGCGGTGGTGGCTGGCGAAGCCGCAGGCAGCAAGTTGGAGAAGGCCGCTGCCTTGGGCATCCCTGTTTTGGACGAAGCCGGTCTGCTCGCCTTGGTCAAACCAGCCACATGACTGCGCTGATTGGCATTGACTTGGGTGGTACCAAGACCGAGGTGGCGGTGTTGGGGCTTGATGGTCAGTTTCTTTTCAGGCAACGCCTACCCACGCCCAGCGACGACTACCAAGCTATCTTGGACACCATCCATGCCTTGGTGGAGCAGGCTTTGGACGCAACAGGTGGGGCTCACCCCGTGGCCATTGGTTGCGCCATCCCAGGATGTCTCGACCCAGATACCCACAAGGTACGCGGCGCCAACACCTTGGTGCTTAACGGCCAGTCCTTTCAAGCAGACTTAGAACAGCGTTTGCAATGCCGTGTGCCTGTTCAAAACGATGCCAATTGTTTGGCCGTCAGCGAGGCGGTGGACGGGGCGGGGCTGGGCGGTGCGGTGGTGTTTGCGGCCATCTTGGGCACCGGTTGTGGCGGTGGCATCGCTTTAGGGGGAAAGGCTTGGCAAGGGCGACATGCTATTGCGGGTGAGTGGGGACACAACCCACTGCCTTGGCCAAGCGCCGAGGAGTTGCAAGTGCCACCTTGTTGGTGCGGGCTATCGGGTTGCTTAGAGACTTGGATCAGCGGGACGGGTTTTGCCCGAGACCATGCTTTTGCAAATGGCGGCGAGCTTTCAGCTGTGCAAATCGTTGAAGCCATGCGCAGCGGCGACAAAGCGGCTTTGCATAGCTTTGAGCGCTACCTGAGCCGATTGGGCCGTGCGTTGGCGCAGGTCGTCAATTTGCTCGACCCCGACTGCATCGTGTTGGGTGGCGGCATGAGCAATGTGGATGAGATTTACCCTGCCATTCAAGCGCAGATGCTGCCTTACACCTTCAGCAAAACTGTTCGCACCCCCGTCCTCAAGGCTTTGCATGGCGATTCTTCAGGTGTGCGTGGCGCGGCTTGGCTTGCCCGCTGACAAACTGTCCGAGCAAACCTCCGTCATTGCGAAGCCCAAAGGGCTGAAGCAATCTCCTGTTCAAAAGCGCAAATCGCAGGATCGGCCTCGCCTCCATGCTTACACAACGTCGGCTACGGCCGACCTGCGACCTGCGCCTTGAGAAGCTTGCTACTTTCAAGATACTTCGTTGTCCTGTGACGCGTCTTTGCTAACGCCAAAGCCAGTTTCGTCAATCTAAAGAACTGTCATTGCGTGAGTTGTCATTGCATTGAGCTGTCATTGCGAGCGAAGCGAAGCAAACAACCATCGCTTTCGAAAAGGTTCGCGTTGCAGGTCGGCCGTAGCCGACGTTGTGTAAGCATGGAGGCGAGGCCGAGCCTGCGGCGCGGACCTTTTAATGGACTAAGGAGATTGCTTCGCTACGCTCGCAATGACGGGGGAGATTGCTTCGCTACGCTCGCAATGACGGCTAATTGGGACCGATAACCGCCAGCAACTCGGTTTCCAAATCCAGTTGCTGGCGGTTGTGCTGCAAGGCCGCACCGTCAATCAAAAAAGTATCTTCCACCCGCTCGCCCAAGGTGGTGACTTTGGCCAACAGCACATTGATATGGTGGTGTGCCAAGACTTGCGCCACGCCATACAGCAATCCCACGCGGTCACTGGCCGAAATGGACAGCAACCAGCGCTGGGCTTTTTCATCGGGTTGCAAACTCACCCGCGGTGCGACGGGGAAACTTTTCACCCGCCTAGACACCCTGCCTCTAGAAGCCTGAGGCAAGGGTGCTGCTGTTTCAATCGCGTGTTTTAAATCGTTTTCCACCATCACCGTCAATTCACGGTAATGGATGTCGAACATCTCCGTCACGACCTGAAAGGTGTCAAGCGCATAGCCATTTCGAGCCGTGTGAACCTTGGCATCCAAAATACTGAAACCGGCCTGATCGAAATAGCCGCAGATACGCGCAAACAAATCGGTTTGGTCTGGGGTGTAGACCATCACCTGCAAGCCTTCCCCCAAGGGCGACAAACGCGCTTTGACGCAAACACCAGGCGTTTTTCCAGCTGCTTTGGCCAGTGCCAAAGGCCGCGACAGTTGGCGGGTGTGCCACGCAATATCGGCGGCATCGTGGCGCATGAAATAGCCCACATCCAAGGTGTCCCATAAATCTTTATGCGATTCAAAGGGCATGGCGTAGAGGTTGAGGGTTTCCAAAGCTTGGCGCTTACGGGTTTCAACCACTGCGTCAGGGTCATGGGTTTGACCGCCCAGCACCGCTGCACTGGCACGGTAGAGGTCTTCCAGCAACTTACCCTTCCATGCATTCCAAACCTTGGGACTGGTGCCGCGAATATCGGCCACGGTCAGCAAATACAAGGCTCTTAAGTAGCGCTCATTGCCCACGCGTTTGGCAAAGGCGTGGATGACCTCGGGGTCGCTCAAGTCTTCTTTTTGCGCAACGCGGCTCATGGTCAGGTGTTCCCGCACCAAGAAAGCAATCAACTGCGTATCGTCTTTTTCTACACCATGCTGGCGGCAAAATACACGTACCTCGTGTTCGCCTAAATCCGAGTGGTCGCCGCCACGGCCCTTGGCGATATCGTGAAACAGCGCGGCCACATACAAAATCCACGGTTGCTCCCAACCGGCAGCCAGTTGCGAGCAAAACGGGTATTCATGGGCATGTTCGACGATGAAAAAGCGCCGGACATTGCGCAGCACCATCAAGATATGTTGGTCCACGGTGTAGACATGGAACAAGTCATGCTGCATTTGCCCCACGATACGTCTGAACACCCACAAATAGCGGCCCAACACCGAAGTCTGGTTCATCAAGCGCATGGCATGGGTGATGCCTTGCGGGGACTTCAAGATGCGCATGAACATGGCGCGGTTGGCCGGGTCGCGGCGAAACGCCGCATCCATCAAACCTCTGGCGTTGTAAAGGGCCCTGAGCGTTCTTGCCGAAAACCCTTTGATACCCACCGTTTCTTGGTAGAGCAAAAAGGTTTGCAAAATCGCCTCGGGGTGGCGTTGGTAAACATCGTCATCGATCACATCGAGCATGCCCGATTTGTCCACAAAGTGCGCATTGAGCGGACGCGGCGGATGCGCCGTGGCTTCCTCGAACAACCACTCCTGCATATTCAGATGCACGATTTGGTTCAGTTGCGTGACGGCTTTGGCCGCCCAGTAATAGTGCTTCATCAGCGCTTCGCTGGCACGCCTGGCATGGCGTTGCTCACCCTCAGGCGGGGCGAGCCCCAGGTCTTGCGACACCGAGGTTTGCAAATCAAACACCAAACGGTCTTCACGCCTGTGAGCGATGTAGTGCAAACGCCAACGCACCAAGGACAGCACATCTTCGTTGCGCTGCAACTGGCGCATCTCCAAGGGCGTGACCATCTGGTGCTCAGCCAAGGCCTTCCACGATTCCCCTAAACCACTGGCTTTGGCCAACCACAAGAGCATTTGTAGGTCACGCAAACCGCCAGGCGACTCTTTGCAGTTGGGCTCCAGCGAATAAGGGGTGTTGGCAAACTTTGTATGGCGCTGGTGCATTTCCAAGGTCTTGCCGGTGAAAAAAGCGCGGGGGTCTAAGTGCTGCTGAAAACCTTGGCTAAACGCTTCAAACAAGGCCACATCGCCGCCCAGCCATCTGGCTTCCAGCATCGAGGTTTGCACGGTGATGTCTCCCGCAGCTTCAACAACACACTCCTGCAAGTTGCGCACACTGGAGCCAATCTCTAGGCCTGCGTCCCAGCAACTGCCAATGAAGCGCTCTATCGCGGATTGCAAATCAGGGTCGTCATGCGGGGACAAGCCGTCAGGCAGCAGCACCAGCACATCGACATCGGAATAGGGGAACAAAGCTTGTCGGCCATAGCCGCCCACAGCGACCAAGCAAGCCTCTAGCGGCATAGCAGCCGCTTGCCATAACTGCAGCAAACTCTCGTCACACAACTGGCTGAGTCGGCGTAAATGTTTTCGAACGCGAGAAGCCTGTCGCAGGTTTTGCTCTTGGGCACAAGCCAACAACAAAGCTTGCTTGCGCTGTTTGAAGTCGGGCGAGGGCTGGCTCACCGCGCTTTAGCAGGAAGTGGTGGTCACAAACGAGGGCAAGGGTGGACTGCCCTCGGACAAGGTCAGCACCTCATAGCCTGTGTGGGTGACCAAAACTGTGTGCTCCCACTGCGCAGACAAAGAGTGGTCACGGGTGACGATGGTCCAACCATCGCCGGTTTCACGAATGTCTTTTTTGCCAGCGTTGATCATGGGCTCGATGGTGAAGGTCATGCCAGGGCGCAGCTCTTCCAAAGTACCAGGCTTGCCGTAATGAAGCACTTGGGGTTCTTCATGGAACACCTGACCAATGCCGTGACCACAAAACTCGCGAACCACCGAGAAGCCCAAGCCTTCTGAAAACAACTGTATAGCGTGGCCGATATCGCCAAGCCGAGCCCCCGGTTTGACCTTGACGATGCCATGCCACATGGCTTCATAGGTCATGGCGCACAAACGCTTGGCTGCGATGGAGCCTTCGCCCACCACAAACATGCGGCTGGTGTCGCCATGCCAGCCGTTCTTGATGACGGTGATATCAATGTTGACGATATCGCCCTTTTTCAAGGCCTTGTCATTGGGAATGCCATGGCAAACCTGGTGGTTGATGGAGGTGCAAATCGACTTGGGGTAGGGGTTGTAGCCGTTGGGCGCGTAGTTCAAAGGCGCGGGGATGGCTTCTTGCACTTGGGTGATGTAGTCGTG
>JAIXYA010000304.1 GCA_027490485.1 Comamonadaceae bacterium | reverse complement strand
TCACCAACGCCAAGGGTTTGAATCATTGATGGTGATGATGCAAGGCAATGCCGAGCAACAAGCCATGGTGCAAGACGCGGTCAACCGTTGGTGGTGGAAATGTCTGGCCATGTTTGGCCCACCCGACAGCGACAGCCCCAACTCTGCGCAAAGCCAACGCTGGGGCATCAAGCGCATCAGCAATGACGACCTGCGCCAAAGCTTTGTCGACGCCACCGTGCCGCAAGCCAAGATTTTGGGCGTGAGCTTGCCCGACCCCGATTTGAAATGGAATGAAGAGCGTCAGCATCACGACTATGGCGCCATCGATTGGGACGAATTTTGGGCCACGGTCAATGGCGATGGACCATGCAACAAAGAACGCCTGACCACCCGCGTCAAAGCCTGGGAAGACGGCGCTTGGGTGCGCGAGGCCGCACTGGCACATGCCCGCAAACAACAAGCCCGCAGCTTGAAGGAGGCCGCATGAGAACCGTCGCATCTCATGAATGGCCTCTGTGGGAAGTGTTTGTGCGCAGCAAGCAAGGCTTGGAACACCGTCATTGCGGCAGTCTTCACGCCAGTGACGCCAAACATGCCATTCAAATGGCCCGCGATGTGTACACCCGTCGCCAAGAAGGCGTGAGCTTGTGGGTGGTGGCCTCTGCCGACATACACGCCAGCGAACCGCACGACAAGGCCGCTTTGTTCGAGCCGGCCAGCGACAAAATTTTTCGCCATCCCAGCTTCTACGACATTCCTGACGAAGTTGGGCACATGTGATGCATGCACAGAAACTGCCTTTGCTGCTGCACTTGGCGGACAACTGCTTGGTCTTGGGTCAACGCAACGCCGAATGGTGTGGCCATGCACCCGTCTTGGAAGAAGACATTGCTTTAGCTAACCACAGCCTCGATTTAATTGGCCAATCGCGATTGCTTTACCAATATGCGGCCGAGTTAATGGGCAAAGGTGCAACCGAAGACAGTTTGGCTTACTTCCGAGATGCACCTGCATTTCGCAACTTCACACTACTTGAGTTGCCCCACCATGGGCCACTCGCGCCCAGTGGCAGTAGCCAACGCGATTTCGCCACCACTTTGGTGCGCAACTTTTTGTACAGCGCGTGGGCACTGGGTACATGGTCCAGCTTGGCGCAATGCAGGGATGCGCAACTTGCAGCGATTGCCGCCAAAGCCATCAAAGAAACCACTTACCACTGGCAATATGCGCAAGATTGGGTGATTCGCATGGGCGACGGTACCGCTGAGTCGCAGCGACGCGCTCAAGCGGCGCTGGAACACCTCATGCCCTACACGCAAGAATTTTGGATGCCTTTGGCACATGCGCAGGCTGCGCAAAGTGTGGGGGTTGCACTGTCGGATGCGCAGGCGCAAAGCGAATGGTCATCACTGATTGATGCGGTACTGCAGCAAGCTTGTTTGAAGCGCCCGCCCGATGGTGGCTTTGTGCCCAGTGGCAACCATGGTATCCATTCAGAACACTTGACCTACCTGTTGGGTGAAATGCAAAGCTTGGCGCGTGCGCACCCTAAGGCTGTGTGGTGAGCCTGTCCATGCGCCCCGACATTGCGACTGTACATGCGGCACTCGATCAACTTTGCGACCCTGAAATACCAGTGGTGAGTTTGCGTGAAATGGGCATTTTGCGCGAGGTGTACATGTCAAACACAGGTGTTGAAGTTGTCATCACACCCACCTACAGCGGTTGTCCAGCGATGGAACAAATCCACGACGATATCCTGCAAATTCTTCACCAACTCGGTGTGCAAGGTCAAGTTAAAACCCAACTTGCCCCCGCATGGACCACCGACTGGATGAGCGACAGCGCCAAGGATAAATTGAGAGCTTATGGCATTGCCCCACCGAATTGCCAAAGCTCAAGTACGTCACAGGTGGTGCGTTTCACCCGTCGCTTGCAAGATGACGTGATTGCATGCCCTCGCTGTGGTTCCAATAACACCACCATTACCTCTGCGTTTGGCTCTACTGCTTGTAAAGCATTGTGCAAGTGTTTGAATTGCCAAGAGCCTTTCGACTATTTCAAGCCCTACTGAATTTCCCATGAGCACCATTTCCACTTTTCACAAGCTACAAGTCTTGCGAATGCGCAACGAGGGTTTAAATGGCAAAGCCATCACCTTGTATGTGCCCAATGATTTGCGCCAGACCTTTTCTTTCAAACCAGGTCAGTACATGGTGGTACGTGCGAATATTGAAGGTCAATCTTGTCGACGCAGCTACTCTGTTTGCAGCACCCCGGAGCGTCTGCTTGCAACGGGTGAAATTGAGATTGGCGTTCGTGCTGTGGCGGGCGGCGTGTTTTCTGTATGGGCCAACACCGAACTAGAAACAGGCCAGAGCTTAGATGCCATGCCGCCAGAAGGCAGGTTTGTGTCGTCACAAAATGATGCTCACCATACCGTGTGCTTTGCTGCCGGTTCAGGCATCACGCCTGTTTTGTCTGTGATTGCTAGCGGTCTTGCATCGAACTCGCACAGTCGCTACAGCTTGGTGTATGG
>JAIXYA010000136.1 GCA_027490485.1 Comamonadaceae bacterium | reverse complement strand
CCCAGCGTGACCGTGTCGCCATCCGCCAACCAACGTGTGGGTGTGAATGCACGGGAAGGCGGGAAACCATAGCTGGCTGCGGCGTCTTTCAGGCCATCTATCCAAAACTGATCGCCGGGGTGCGGACCGATTATGGGCAAACCCAAAGCTTCTGCCAGTTCGGCCGTGCCACCCGCATGGTCGATGTGGGCATGCGTGATCCAAATAGCCACCAACCTCACACCCAGTTGTTTGCAAGCGCTTTGCAGCATATCGAGGTCGCCACCTGGGTCGATGATGGCAGCGGTCATGCCCTCGTCCTCACAGACCACAGAGCAGTTTTGTTGAAAAGGCGTAACGGGGATGGTTTCGTAGTGCAGCATGGCGGTGACATTATGTAGGCTGGGATAGACCAAGTATTTTCACCAGCGCTTAGCGTGCATCATTCATCAAACCGACATAAAGCGCCATTAGCATTGTTTTGAGTTGGCCCATTCTTTGGAGTGGCTCTAAAACCAACATACAAAATTGATGCACTACAGAGCTGTATTTATTTCCGATCTGCACCTGGGTACCCCAGGCTGCCAAGCCGACGCCCTCCTAGACTTCCTTAAATCGCACTCCAGCGATTATTTGTACTTGGTTGGCGACATCATTGATGGTTGGCAATTGCGCCGCAAATGGTATTGGCCGCAAGCGCACAACGACGTGGTGCAAAAAATCTTGCGCCGAGTGCGCAAGGGCTGCCATGTGGTCTATGTGCCAGGTAACCACGACGAGTTTGCCCGTGACTTTGTCGACCACCACTTTGGGGGCATTGAGGTGGTGGAAGAGGCCTCTCACACCCTGCTGGATGGACGTAAATTTTGGTTGGTGCATGGCGACTATTTCGACGCGGTAGTGAAATACGCCAAATGGCTGGCCTACCTTGGTGACACCTTGTACGAAATGGCCCTGCGTTTGAACCGGCATTTCAACCGTGTTCGTCGCTACATGGGTTTGCCCTATTGGTCGCTCTCCGCTTACCTGAAGGGCAAGGTTAAAAAAGCGCTGAACTTCGTCACCGACTTTGAAAATGCAGTCGCCCATGAGGCGAAGAAGCGTGGCTACCAAGGCGTGGTGTGCGGTCATATTCACCGCGCAGAAATACGTACCATCGAAGGTGTTCTGTATTGCAACGATGGCGACTGGGTAGAGAGCCGTTCTGCTTTGGTCGAGCATGTGGACGGCAGGCTTGAGTTGATTTATTGGGACCAAGTCATGGACGAATTGCCCAACGTCAACGCCGTGGTCTTACAGCACGACCCCTTGCACATTACTGAACCCGCTTGACCTCCCTGCTGCGACGCACGGGCTTTGTGCCCTTGATGGGGGCGCAATTCGTCTCCGCCCTGGCAGACAACGCCTTGCTGTTGGTGGCCATGGCCTTGTTGATTGAGCAAGGACAGGCCGCGTTTTGGGTGCCTTTGCTCAAACTGATGTTCACCCTGTCCTATGTTGTCTTGGGGCCATGGGTTGGCGTGTGTGCAGATACGTGGCCTAAGCAAAAAGTGATGATGGTGGCCAATGGCGTGAAAGCCGTGGCTTGTCTGGCCATGCTTTGGGGTGTCAATCCATTGCTGGCTTTTGCCATCGTAGGCGTGGGTGCAGCCGCTTATGCTCCCGCCAAATATGGCTTGGTCACCGAGTTGGCGCAACCCGAGCAGTTGGTGACAGCCAATGCATGGATAGAAATCAGCACCGTCAGCGCCGTTTTGCTCGGCGTGGTGTTGGGCGGGGCCTTGGTCAGCCCTGCTTGGCTGCAACAGAACTGGGTTCAAGTGTGGGCTCAATTTCAAGACGCACAAAGTGTGTACACCGCGTCGCTGGCAACGCTGCTGGTTTTGTATGGTGTGGCAGCAGCGCTTAATCTCTTTATTCAGGGAAGCGGCAAGGTGTATGCGCCTATGCCGTGGAACTTCATGTCCATTTGCCAAGGCTTTTGGCAGGACTTCAAACGTTTGTGGACAGACCCCTTGGGCAGCATCAGCTTATCGGTGACCACTTTGTTTTGGGGCGTGGGTGCCACTTTGCAGTTGTTGGTGCTGAGTTGGGCACAAGAAAAACTTTTGCTCAATCTTTCGCAGGCTGCCTATTTGCAAGCGGCCACCGCGGTGGGCGTGATCGCAGGCGCGGCGCTAGCCGCACGTTGGGTGGCGCTGCACCAGGCCACTTGGGTATTGGGGCTGGGTTTGGCCATGGGGGCTTTGTTGCCCATCATGTTGTGGGTGACGCAGTGGCAGACGGCTGTGCTGTTAACCACCTTGCTGGGCTTGGTGGGCGGGTTTTTTGTGGTGCCTATGAATGCCTTGCTTCAACACCGTGGCGTGGTGTTGCTCAGCGCCGGACGATCCATCGCCATCCAAAATGTGAATGAAAACGCCAGTATCTTGGCGATGATGGCCGCCTACAGTGGCTTGCTTTACTTTCACGCAAAAGTGGAAGAGCTGATTTTGGCCTTGACCTTTTTGATGATCACGGTCATGGCGCGGGTGTTGTGGCGTCACCTGTCACTGAAGACGCCATTCGCTTAAGCCGCTGGTTGGGGTCATTGCATCAGGGCTTGACCCATGCGCAAGACTCGACCCTCCTCTATGCCGGGCGCGAACGCAAAGTCGGGAGGCGTGAAAACCAAAATCGTCGAACCATGTTGGAACCAGCCAAGCTCTTCGCCTTTGTGAAATGCCGCGTCACAGTGCATGACAGACGGCCCTTGGTAGCGGGTGTGCAGTAAAGTGTCCAAGGCGTGTAAGCGAATGCTGGCCACCAGCACCGCAGCCACAGGCACCAATGCAACGGGGTGGCGTTGTGCGCCAATCTCCATCTCCAACATGGCGCGTTCGTTTTTACAAAAAAGTTTTTCCACGCGCTTCAAAGCAATCGGGTTGACGTTCCATGTGTCGCCTGAAAAATATTCCACGCGGTGCAAGCGCCCATCGTGGGGTGCATGAAAGCGGTGGTACATCGACGAGGTGATGCGGATGGTCAGGAATTTACCGTTGTGCCAAGGCCCGTGTTGGGCGCTGGCACCGAGCAGGTCTTGCAAGGTATAGGGAAAACCTTTGGCTTGGAACAACTGACCGTCTTTGACCTCGCCCATGGCACCCACGATGCCGTCGCAGGGACTCACCAAGGTGTTGGCGTCTTGGTCGACCGAGCGAGCGCCTGGGCGCAGCTGGCGAATAAAGCAGTCGTGCAGGCTGTCAAAGCGCTGCTCTTTGGCCTCGGATAAGTCCAAATCGGCAAACTGCCGCCAGATCCAAATAGAAGCTTTGGCAAGCAAAGGATGGCGCAATTGGCTGAACCACCCCATGAAATGCGTCAATGCCACACGGGGAATGCGGTTGGTGAGCAAAAAGTTCAGGTCCTCGTTGGCGACCAAGTTTTGGATATGTTGTCGAACAGTCATCATTTTTTAACCTTAGTGACATACAAAAGAGGTTTTCGAAAGGGAGTACATGGATACATATGAAACAGGTGTCTCAGTGGTGTTGGGCTTGGTGGCGGTGATGGCAGCTGCGGTCTTGCTGCAAAGAGTGGTTCAGCGCTTGCAACTGTCGTTTGCCAAACACCCCTCCTTGGGCGGACACCTGCGCATGTCTAAGCGCTTTGCCCACTGGTTGCCAGCCTATAGCTACAGCCCAGCGACATGGTTTTCGGTCGATGGTGCGCCATCCGACATTGCCCACACACGCCAGACTGCCCTGCGCGAATTGGGCGTCAAGCTCAAGACAAGAAGTCCCTTGACGCTGGCACAGACTGCAGCGGCCAAGCCCATGATTTCCGATATGCAGCTCACCAGCCAATACCGAGTGCCCTACCAATTCCGCGAGCTGCTGTCGCAGCACTTGCAACTGGGCGGTTTTTGGCAGTCTAGCCAAGGCGTTTGGCTGACCGACATGGATGGCAACCAGTTCATCGATGTGTCGGGTTCGTATGGCGTGAATTTGTTTGGCTACGACTTTTACAAATCTTGCATGGCCGAAGGTACGGCCATGGCGCAAGACTTGGGACCGGTGCTTAGTGGTTACCACCCTTGCGTGTTGGACAACGTCAAGCGCTTGTGTGATTTGTCGGGCAAAGACGAGGTGTCGTTTCACATGTCGGGCACCGAAGCGGTGATGCAAGCCGTTCGTTTGGCCAGGTACCACACCAAGAAGCGAAAAATTGTGCGCTTCACGGGTGCCTATCACGGCTGGTGGGACGATGTACAGCCAGGACCAGGCAACCCCATGCCGCCTTCTGGCGACACCCTTACCTTGAACGATATGCATGCCAACACCTTGCGTGTTTTGCGCAACCGCAATGACATCGCCTGTGTGCTGATCAACCCTTTGCAGGCCATGCACCCTAACCGCGCTGCACCCACAGACAGCACCTTGATCGATGGCAAGCGCTTTGTGCATTACGACCGACAAGCCTATACAGCGTGGCTGCAAACGCTGCGGCAAGTCTGCACAGAAAAAGGCATCGCACTCATCATGGACGAGGTGTTTTTGGGGTTTCGTCTGCACCGTGGT
>JAIXYA010000103.1 GCA_027490485.1 Comamonadaceae bacterium | reverse complement strand
GCGTGTCTACACAGGCATCACCGGAAGCCATATACGCGGTATGAATTCACATGTCATGGTGGCAGTCAAGGACCATGAGGTCACTGCTGCAGATGTCGCCAGAGTGGTTGAAACTGCCAAGGCTATCAATATTTCCACTGATCAGCGACTGCTTTTGGTTGAACCACAAGAAATTGTGATCGACGGCCATGATGTCAAAGAACCGATTGGTATGAGCGGTATTCGGTTGGAAGCAAAGGTGCATATCGTCACCGGCGCACAAAGTGCGGCAGAGAACATCATCAAGTGTGTGCGTCGTTGCGGACTTGACGTAGAGCAACTGATGCTCAACCCCTTGGCCTCCAGCCATTCAGTGCTGACCGCGGACGAGCGTGAACTGGGTGTGGCCTTGGTTGATATTGGCGCCGGTACCACCGATGTTGCTATTTTTACCAATGGCGCCATACGACACACTGCTGTGATTCCCATTGCAGGCGACTTGATTACCAGCGATATCGCGATGGCTCTGCGCACACCCACCAAAGATGCGGAGGACATCAAAGTCGAGTCTGGCTTTGCCAAGCAACTGCTGGCTGATCCCAATGTGCAAGTAGAGGTGCCAGGGCTGGGCGACAGAGGGCCCAGAATGCTGAGCCGACAAAATTTGGCTGGTGTGATCGAGCCTAGGATCGAAGAAATATTCTCTTTGGTGCAACAGGTGTTGCGAGACTCAGGTTACGAAGAAGTTCTCTCGTCTGGCATTGTGCTCACGGGTGGGAGCGCCATGATGCCGGGCATGATCGAGCTGGGTGAAGACATATTTTTGAAGGCGGTTCGACGTGGCGTTCCGCGCTACAGCAGTGCATTGTCAGACATGGTTTCGCACCCTCGTGCAGCCACTGTCATGGGTTTGCTTGAGGAGGCCCGCTTGGCTCGTTTGCGCGGTTTCAGAGTGGCTCAGAAAAATGGCTCCATGAAAACAGCCATGGGGCGAGTCAAAGACTGGTTTGTGGGGAACTTCTGATGATGAATGCATATTTTCACTTCCAACATCAACACGAATCCTATCTGTTTGGTGACCACCGTCGATGGCGACCTTGTATTCGAGGTGCGCCGCCCATCAGTGAAGACTACTGACACATTGCTTGAAATGAACGGTTAAACAGACAACACAGACATTGGAGAAAAACATGAACATAGAAATGATTGAAAAAAACGAATTCAGCTCTGACACCCAAATCCGTGTGATAGGTGTCGGTGGAGGTGGTGGTAATGCGGTTGAACACATGATCAAAAGCGGTGTTCGGGGGGTAGAGTTCATCTGCGCCAACACCGATGCGCAGGCCTTGCGCGTCAGTTCTGCGCACCGCGTAATTCAACTGGGTGACAACGGCTTGGGTGCTGGCAGCAAACCAGAGCGTGGACAGTCTGCAGCAGAGGCTGCTACCGAAACCATTCGTGAGGTACTCGAAGGCGCAAACATGGTCTTCATCACGGCTGGTATGGGCGGTGGAACAGGCACGGGTGCAGCTCCCGTGGTTGCCCGCGTGGCGCGTGAAATGGGCATTCTGACGGTGGGCGTGGTCACCAAGCCATTCGATTGGGAGGGCGGTCGACGCATGACCAATGCTGAGGCTGGTTTGGCCGAGCTAGAAGCCAATGTGGATTCTTTGATCGTGGTGTTGAATGAAAAATTGTTGGATGTGTTGGGCGACGATGTCACCCAAGACCAAGCATTTGCTTATGCCAATGATGTGCTGCGCAACTCTGTAGGTGGTATCGCCGAGATCATCAATGTGGAAGCCTTGGTCAACGTTGACTTTGAAGATGTGCGTACTGTCATGAGCGAGCAAGGCAAAGCCATGATGGGTACGGCCACAGCCAACGGACCAGACCGCGCACGCATTGCCGCTGAGCAAGCCGTGGCTTGCCCTTTGCTTGAAGGTGTGGATATGACCGGTGCCAAGGGTGTATTGGTACTTATCACGGCAGCAAAAGGCGGTTTGAAACTGGCTGAATCCCGTGAAGCCATGAACACCATCCGCGCTTTTGCATCTTCTGAAGCCCATGTGATTTATGGCACGGCTTACGATGAATCGCTGGGTGACCAAATTCGCGTCACGGTGGTGGCAACAGGATTGGCGCATGCAGGTAAGCGCATTGCGCCACCTTTGACGGTCATTCAACGCACTGGGACAGACAATGTCGGTTATGCACCGCAAGCCATCATGCCCAGCAGCGCCATGACAGAGAGCAGCCATATGGCCAGTAGCCTTCCAAGCGCAACAACACCCGCAGACTACGGCAACGTGAATGTTCCCAGCGTTTGGCGAACACGTGACCGTACACAAGCAGCCGCCAAAGTTGATGCCATGTCTTCAGGTGGCATGGATAACTACGAAATCCCAGCTTTTTTGCGAAAACAAGCCGATTAAAATCACAGGCGTGCTCAAACAAAGAACCCTGCAAACACTCACCCGTGCCGTTGGCGTTGGTCTCCACAGCGGCCAGCGGGTAGAGCTGTGTCTGCGTCCTGCTCCCCCTGACACTGGGGTGGTTTTCAGGCGCATCGATTTGAGCCATCCAGTAGAAATCCCTGTCACCGCGACTGCAGTGACAGACACGCGGTTGGCCTCCACTATTTCTGCCCACGGCGTGAAAGTTTTGACGGTAGAGCATTTGATGTCGGCCTGCTCAGGCTTGGGCATTGATAACCTGTATGTGGACATCACAGCCGAAGAGGTACCCATCCTCGATGGCTCATCCGCGTCGTTTGTGTTTCTTTTGCAAAGCGCAGGCATTGTGTTGCAAGATGCACCTAAGCGCTTTATCCGTGTGCTCAGCGAAGTCTGTGTCATGGAGGGCTCGGCAGAGCAGCGCAAATGGGCCAAACTCGAGCCTTACCACGGTTACAAATTAAGCTTTGAAATTGACTTTCAACATCCTGCAGTGGATGCCACTGGCCAGCGGGTTGAGTTTGACACCGAAACAGGCAGTTACGTCAAAGACATTGCCAGAGCCCGCACTTTTGGCTTTTCAAAAGATATAGAACATATGCGTGCCAATGGCTTGGCATTAGGTGGCGGATTAGACAACGCCATCGTGATGGATGATTACAAAGTGCTCAATAGCGACGGGTTGCGCTATGACGATGAATTTGTGAAACACAAAATACTCGACGCCATGGGTGACTTGTATCTCTTAGGCCGTCCCTTGCTGGCGTCCTACAGCGCGTTTCGCTCTGGTCACGCCATGAACAACCGCTTGCTGCGCGAGTTGCTCAGCAAACCCCAAGCGTATGAAATCGTCAGCTTCGAGGACGAGCGGCGCGCTCCGAGGGGTTTGGCCCAGCTCGCACCTGCTTGGTAGATTTTGGTGCCACATCCATCATGCGCGAAATGTGACGGGCATGGGCATGTGTGATCGCCAAACCCAGAGCATCGGCCGCGTCAGGCCCTGGTAAAGCCGGCAACTTCAACAAACGCTTGACCATCTCCTGAACCTGCGCTTTAGCCGCTTTGCCGTGACCAGCAATGGCTTTTTTCATTTGCAATGCGGTGTATTCAGTCACGGACAAATCATTTTGCACCAAGGATGTCAAGCACGCGCCTCTGGCTTGGCCAAGCAACAGACTGGCTTGTGGATTCATATTCACAAAGACAATTTCCACAGCTGATTCATGGGGCGCATAGCGCTCAACCACTTGCGCAATGCCGTTGAAAATCACATTCAAACGCGCAGGCAAATCGTCGCGCGGCAGATGCGTGGTGGTGATAGTGCCGCTGGCCACATAGCGCAATTGACTGCCGGTGCTGTCGATCACACCGAAACCGACACATTGCAAGCCTGGGTCTATGCCCAAAATACGCACAAGCTCTGTCATGGCAGTGCCACCATGGGCATACGGGCCAAAATAGTGAAAGCACGGTCATTCAAATAAGGAGAGCGAGGGAATTTTTCGTAGTATTTGGGACGCGGCAACATGACCGCCAGTCGTGCGGCCTCTGCAGCAGTCAATTTGGTAATTGATCGACCATAGTAATGCCGTGCTGCCGCTTCGACACCAAAAACACCTTGCCCCCATTCAACGTTATTGAGGTAAATTTCCAAGATGCGTTGTTTGCTTAAGCATTGCTCTAAGGCGATGGTCAAAACCAGTTCTTGTGCTTTGCGAAAGAAAGTTCTTTCACCACTGAGGAAAAGGTTTTTTGCTAACTGCTGCGTGATGGTCGAGCCGCCCACCACTTTAGGGGTTTGATTTTTGGCTTGTGCTCTGGCCTCAGCACGTGCATTTTTGCTCCAAGCACGCTCCAGAGCGTCCCACTGAACACCCGTGTGTGACGCAAAAATATCGTCCTCAGAAGCAATCACCGCGCGTTGGATATGCACTCGTAATTTAGGTTGAGCAACCCATTGCTGCGACCAACGAAGAGCAGGGTATTTGTGGCTGAGACGTCCAAGCTCAGAGCGTTGAAAAGCAGTGGAGCCGGGGTCCACATAGCGCATCATGGCGATACGTGATACGAAAAAAACCTGTAAACCCAAAGCACACCAAAAGAAAAAAACAAACCATCTCAGTCCTGCAAGAAGAAGCTGATGGCGGCGACGCGAAGGCACAGTCATTCGCCTTGCAAAGTAGTTTGTAAAGTGTTGTTGTGGTCAAAGCTGAACCGCGTGACCAAAGCCAGTTGGTCCATTTCACGGCGCATGGCGTCGTTGAACGGGCCATAGGGACCCGCGTTACGCGCAATTTGCTTGGCATGAAAGTCAAGCAAAGGGTTGCCAGAGCCTTGGG
>JAIXYA010000193.1 GCA_027490485.1 Comamonadaceae bacterium | reverse complement strand
TCAAGACGTTAGTGCATTGGCTACGCTAGTAAAAGCTAACAAGATGCTCAAAGCCGAGTACTACACCCCTTACTTGGCCCACGCAAGCCTCGAGCCCATGGTATGCACCGCCTTGTTGCAAGGCGATCAATTGCAAATTTGGGTGTCTACCCAAAACCCTGAGTCCAGTTTGGCCGCAGCAGCCAGCACCGCCGAAGTGCCGCAAGAAAACGTCAAGGTGTTCGCCATGCAAATGGGCGGCGGCTTGGGGCGTAAAAGCCCGCAAGACTTCACACGCCAAGCGGTGGCGATTGCCAAGGCCATGCCCGGCAAACCGATCAAACTCATGTGGAGCCGCGAAGAGGACACCCAGCACGACCTCTACCGCCCTGCCAGCTTGGTCAAAGTTCGTGCCAGCCTTCAGGCCGACGGCAAACCGGATGCATTGCACATCCGCGTGAGCGCACCTTCGATTTTTTCTCAGCTGCTGCGCATGCCGCTGCAAAACGGCGTCGACTCCCAAGCCGTTGCCTCATTCAATGATCACCCTTACGCCATTCCCCATTGCTTGGTGGACTTTGCCCAACGCAGTACCCATGTGCCTGTGGGTTTTTGGCGTACCGTGGGTCACTCGCAAAACCCGTTTGTGCGTGAGTGTTTTTTGGATGAATTGGCGCATGCAGCTGGCGTTGACCCTTTGGCTTACAGGCTCTCACTTTTACCCAACAACGAAAAAGCCAACCGAGATCGCGGCATCTTGCAGGCTGTGGCCAAAGCCGCTGATTGGGACAAACCTCTGCCAGCAGGTGTTTTTCGCGGAATTGGGCAAACCGATGGCTACGGCAGTCACACCGCCTGTGTTTGCGAGGTTTCGGTCAATGCCAAAGGCGAGGTTCGCATTCACCGTATCGTGATCGGCATTGACCCTGGCTATGCGGTGAATCCTGACAACATCCAAGCCCAGCTGCAAGGCAGCGTGGTGCATGGTTTGACGGCTATTTTCTGGGGCGAGATGACTGTGAAAGATGGCCGCATAGAGCAATCCAATTTCCACGATTACCGCATGATGCGCATGAATGAAATGCCCAAAGTGCAAACCGTGATTGCCCCCAGCGGCGGTTTTTGGGGAGGGGTTGGCGAGCCGGCCCAAGCGCCTTTGGCGCCAGCCTTGGGCAATGCTTTGTTCGCTGCCACTGGCAAACGCCTACGCTCTTTGCCATTGAAAAACCATGGTCTGAGCTTGGTCAAAGCATGAAACAGGTGTGGTTGCTTGCTGTGTTGGCTCTCAGCCCTTTGGTGTGGGCAGCAGACACCATGCCTGCCACACCCTCAGCTGCCACGGCAGATCCAGCACGTGGTCGCAAGCTGCTGCTGGCTCGCCAAGACACCGGCTGCATTTTGTGCCACCAACTACCGGGTTTCAAAGAAGGCGGCGAAATGGGCCCCTCACTGACAGGCGTGGGTGAGCGCCTGAGCAGCGAGCAAATTCGGCAACGCATTGCCGACCCCCGTTTGCTAAACCCCCAAACCTTTATGCCTGCTTACTTCAGTACCGCAGGTCTTCATAATGTCGCCAAGCCCTTGCAAGGAAAGACTGTGCTCACAGAGCAAGGCTTGGAAGACATCATTGCCTATTTAGTAAAGAACCCTTCATGAGGTCTCGCTTGTTTTCTCGTCGTCAATCTATCTTGGCTATTTTTCAAACCACCCTCGCTGCCAGCGTTGGGGGGTTTTGGCTGGGTTCTGCCAAAGCGCAGGTGGACAAACTCACCATCACCGGCTTGTCCGAGGCCCGTTTGCGCACTTTTGAAGAGATGGTGCGCCCTTATGTACAAAGCCAAGAACTCAAAAAAGAACGCGTGACCTTGTCGCTGCCCATGCTGGCAGACAATGGCCACATGGTGCCCTTGAGTTTGAAAATTGACAGCCCCATGACCGAGGCTTCCCATATCACCCATGTCTACCTGATTTCTCAACGCAACCCAGTTCCTTTAATGGCCAAATTTGTCATGGGCCCATGGAGTGGTCGTGCTGACTTGAGCACACGGGTGCGTTTGTCGGGCAACCAAAACGTGATTGCGCTGGCAAGGCTGTCCGATGGCAATTTCATTTACGACTTGCAAGAGGTGGTGGTCACCGAGGCAGCTTGCGTGGACAACGGCTGATGAGTTCCGCTCGCTTGCAAATCCCTCCCCGCATCCTTCAAGGCGATGTGTTCAAAGTACGCCTGTTGGTCAACCATCCCATGGACAGTGGTTTTTTACGGGATATTGATGGCGTCATCATTCAGCGTAACGTCATCCGACACCTTGTTTGCACTTTGAATGGACGAGAGGTGTTTCGCGTGGAACCCACCACAGGCGTAGCGGCCAACCCTTTGTTTGAGTTTTATTTGCGAGCTACCGAGTCCGGCGATATGCTGTTTCGCTGGGTCGACGACAAGGCCTACATTGGGGAATTGCGCCACACCTTGGTGGTCGAAGCCGCCAATGCCTCGAAGCCTGCCAGCAGCTGATCGTCCACTATGCGCTTTGCCGTTTGCAGGACTTTGCTTTTGGGGTTGTGGACCATTGCAGGTCTTGCCCTGACTTCCCATGCGCAGCAACGCCTGATCCCCTTAGAGAAGCTGCAATCTGGTCTGCATTATTCAGGCGCCGAAGTGCAGTCCTTGCAAACCGATGAGTTTGCCAACCCTGGCAATATCGCCTTAGACAGCGGCACCAAGTCTTGGGCCAAAACAGACGGTAAAAGCAACAAAAGCTGCCAGTCCTGCCATGGTGAACTCGTCAAAATGAAGGGCGTCTCGATTCGCTACCCCGCCATCGACAAAGCCACCGGCAAACTCTTTAACTTGGAAGACCGCATCCGCAACTGCCGTGTGAAAAACCAAAAAGCCGCCGAATGGACTTTTGAGTCCGATGAGTTGGTGGCCATGACACTGGCCGTCACCAGCAGCTCTCGCGGCCTGCCTTTGCAAGCACAAATTGACGGGGCAGCCAAAAAGCATTTTGAAAACGGTCAACGTCTTTTCATGACACGCCAGGGACAAATGAACTTGGCCTGCACGAATTGCCATGACCAGCACTATGGGCAAAAGCTCTATACCGACCCCTTGAGCCAAGGCCAAGCCAACGGCTACCCGCTCTACCGCATTGATTGGCAACGTGTTGCCTCTCTAGAGCGGCGACTGCGTTTTTGCTACACCGGCGTGAAAGCCGAAATTCCCCCGTGGGGCCACAGTGATATACGTGACATCAGCCTCTACCTGATGTGGCGCGGACAAGGCTTGCTCGTCGAAGCACCTGCGGTGCGCAAATAAACGACAGCTAAAACGTCGCCAATACCTTGGTCCATAAAGCGGGTGTCACCTCTGGCATGACACCAAACCAAGAAGCAAACGCTGGTCTGGCTTGGTGCAACAACATGCCCAAGCCATTGACCGTGGGGTTGCCACGCGAAGCAGCACGTTGCAACAAATCGGTTTGCAAGGGGGTGTAAACAATGTCGGATACCAAAGCCTGCACTGGCAATGCGTCAAGTTGCAAATCTAGGACGGGCTGACCTTGCATCCCTTGGGTCGTGGTGTTGACCAACAATGCAGCACCCTCAAGCGCGGCATGACGCGCAGACCATGCAAAAGCTTTGACGGGTGCGCCAAATTCTTGGGCCATGGAAACGGCTTTGTCATGGCTGCGGTTGAACAAACGAATGTCTGTCGCACCAGCATCGGCCAATGCCCACACCACCGCTCGAGCAGCACCGCCTGCCCCCAACACCACGGCCGGGCCTGCGTTGGCTTGCCAACTGCTGTGGGCTTCACGCAAACTTTGTATGAAACCAAAGGCATCGGTGTTGGTGCCGTGCAAACTGCCGTCAGCACGCACGGTCAAGGTATTGACAGCACCTATGCGTTGAGCCACGGCATCAACTTCATCAAGCCAAGGCAAAGCTTCTATCTTGTGCGGCAAGGTCAGGTTGCAGCCCGCAAAGCCCAAAACTTTCAGGCCTGTCATTGCCTCTCGCAAATTCAAAGGGTTCACAGCCAGAGGGACGTAAGCACCGCGCAGGCCATGCTCAGCTATCCAGTGCGAATGTATGCGTGGTGAGCGAGAGTGGGAGATAGGCCACCCCATGACCCCAGCCAGAATGAATGAATCAGTTGCCATAAGACCCTTAGCATATCGTGAGTTGTAAGCTGAGAATCCCGCCCCTTATGTGAAACAATCCGTGCAGTCCCGTCCACTGTCCCGAGATGTCAGCCACTACGCCCACTTCTATTGCTCGGTTTCACCATTTCTTAGCGCAAATCACGCGCTTGGTGGATATTGCACCGACTGAAGCCGAACTTTTGTCTCAAGCGCGTCAATGCCTGCAGTCCCTGATAAGCCACGATGACTGGTTGCTGCCTGAGTTTGCGCAGCCCCACCCACAGCATTACCAGCAGTATTTGTTGTATGCAGATCCACAAGACCGCTTTTCTGTGGTGAGTTTTGTGGGTGCGCCGCGTGTATCCACACCTATCCATGACCACACCGTCTGGGGCTTGATGGGCATGCTGCGCGGCTCTGAGTTTTGCCAACCCTATAGCCGCATGTCGGATGGACGTTGGGCACCTGCAGGTTTTCAAATCGATATGCTGCCTGGAGACATTGAGGCCGTCTCGCCTCGCATCGGGGACGTGCATAAAGTTTGGAATGCCTTAGCCGACCAAGTTTCTGTCAGCATCCATGTGTACGGTGGCAATATCGGTCAGATGGAATGCAACAGTTACCAAGAAGATGGCTCACGCAGCAAATTGGTGTCTGGCTATGCCAATATCACCACGGCGCATGAAGCACCCTTGTACCCACCACCAGTTGTTACTGCAACCCCAGCCCCTAGCCCTGCCGTAGCACCATCTGTGGTCGTACCTGTGCCGGTAAATGAAGCGACTTTGCCCACCAGCCCACCGCCAAGTAACGAAACTCCGACACAAGCAGCTGCGACTGAGGCCCCACACCCCTACGCAGTGACCAGTTACGCACACATCAGGGCGGCGCTGTTAGCCAAGGAGGAAATCGCCCTTGTGGATGTTCGCGAAGAGGGGCCTTATGCCCAAAGTCATCC
>JAIXYA010000004.1 GCA_027490485.1 Comamonadaceae bacterium | reverse complement strand
GCTCAGCAAGTGGTCAGTCGTGAGACGCATGGACCTTTGCACACCTATAGCTTCAGGCAGTTGGCGCAACGCTCAAAGCAGCTGGCCAATGCCCTGCGGTCTCTTGGCTTGAAACCGCAAAGCGTGATTGGCTCCATCGCTTGGAACAATTACAGACACCTTGAGGCTTATTACGCTGTGTCTGGCTTGGGCATGGTGATGCATACCTGTAACCCTCGTTTGCACCCAGACCAACTGTCTTACATCATCAACCATGCTGAAGATGAAGTGATTCTTTTTGACAGCACGTTTGCCCCTTTGGTCAAGGTGATTGCCAAACTGTGTCCCCGTGTTCGGCACTGGGTTTGCATGAGCGATCAGGCCCATACCCCTGTGATTGAGGGGCTTGTGGTTCAAAGTTATGAAGATCTCATCGCCTCACACAGCTCGGCATTGACTTGGCCAGACTTGGACGAAAACACCGGTGCTGCGCTTTGCTACACCTCTGGAACAACGGGCAACCCCAAAGGGGTTTTGTACTCCAACCGCGCCATTGTGTTGAGTGCCTTGTCCGCTTGTTTGCCCAATATTTTGAATATCTCTTCGCAAGAAACGGTGTTGCCTGTTGTGCCCATGTTCCATATCAACGCATGGTGCCTGCCCTATGCGTGTTTGATGTCGGGTGCCAAATTGGTTTTGCCTGGACCGAAGTTGGACGGTGCCAGTTTGTATGAATTGATGGAATCAGAAAAAGTCACCTTGAGCGCAGGTGTACCAACCATTTGGATGGGGCTGATTCAGCACTTGGAGCAAAACAATCTGCGCTTTACCACCATGCGCAGAACAGGCGTGGGCGGTTCCGCCATGCCCAAAGCATTGATTGCCAAATTCAGTGAGGTGTATCAGGTGGATGTGCGACACGGTTGGGGCATGACCGAAACCACTGCTGTCGCCACCATCAGCAACATCAACAGTGAAGAGCAGGCTTGGCCTGAAGCCTTGCGCCACGATTTGGTTGCCAAACAGGGCAAGTCTGTGTTTGGTATTGAGCTCAAAATTGTGGATGAAGAAGGTAATACCCTGCCGCGTGATGGTGAGGCGCAGGGCGAACTGATGGTGCGTGGCCAATGGATTGTGGACAACTACCATAAGGCCGAAACCACCGCCTTGGTGAATGGTTGGTTTCCTACGGGTGACATTGCCACCATCAGCGCCGATGGGGTGATGCAAATACGTGACCGCACAAAGGATGTGATCAAGTCAGGTGGTGAATGGATCAGTTCGATTGAACTTGAAAACGCTGCAGCAGCGCATCCGCAGGTGGCGATGGCGGCAGTGATTGGCGTCAAGCATCCCAAGTGGGATGAGCGGCCTTTGCTCTTGATCGTGCGTAAGCAAGAGGATTTTTCAAACAAACAAGAAATTCTGGACTTTTTGTCCGAGCGTGTGGCCAAGTGGTGGGTGCCAGATGACATCGTCTTCGTTGCTGGCTTGCCAGTAGGAGGAACGGGTAAAGTGCAAAAGGCTGAGTTGCGTATTCAATACGGCAGCATCTTCTCCGAATAATGAGCTCACTATTTTTCAAAGGCGGCAATATGCATTTCCTAAAACGTGTTCGATGCCATTGGGTGGCCATGTTCATTTTCTGCTGTGGCTTCGCCCAAGCAGGTGAAACAGTCAAGATTGGGTTCATCGATGTGTTGTCAGGCCCTTTCGCTTTGGTCGGTCAGGGCTCATTGAAGCAACTCAAAGAGGTGGTCTTGCAACTGAACGCCAAGTCTGGCGCTGACGATCCTAAGTTTGAGGTGGTTGAGTTTGATAACAAGGGGTCAACCCAAGAGAGTATCAATGTGCTCAAGGCCGCGTCTGACAAAGGTATACGTTACATCACCCAAGGCGGTGGTTCGGGCGTTGCTTTGACCTTGGTGGATGCACTGAACAAGCTCGCTGAACGTGAACCAGACCGTGCCATGGTTTTCTTGAACTACTCAGCCATGGACCCCTTGCTGACCAATGACCGCTGCAGCTTCTGGCATTTCCGTTTTTATCCCTCCAGTGAAATGCAGATGGAAGCCTTAACTACTTATTTGGTCAACCGTAAAGACGTTAAAAAAGTTTATCTTCTGAACCAAGATTACACCCACGGACAACAGGTTTCCAAAGCCGCCAGGGAATACCTCACCCGCAAAAGACCTGATGTTCAAATTGTTGCCAATGAGTTCATCCCCATGGCACAAGTCAGAGATTTCGCCCCCTATGTCGCCAAAATTGCAGCCACTGGTGCTGATACCGTCATCACTTCAAACTGGGGAAGTGACCTCACGCTTTTGCTGAAAGCGTCCAAAGACTTTGGCCTGAATGTGAACTACTTCACGCTCAACGCCAACAACCCCGGGACACCCACACAGCTGGGCTCTTGGGGAGAAAACAAAGTGGGCGTGGTTTGGAACTGGATCAGCAATGCCAACACACCTGAACTTGAGAAAATTCATATTGCTTACAAAAAGAAATACAACGAGGACTTTATTTTTGCAGCGCATTGGAACACCATGAACATGCTTTTCCAAGCCATCAAACAAGCCAAGTCCACCGACCCGAAAAAAGTGGCATTCGCCTTAGAAGGCATGACTTACAAAAGCCCACTCGGCGAAGTCAAAATGCGCAAAACCGACCATCAACTCGAAGCGCCCTTGTATTTGGGTATGTGGGCCAAGCAAGGCAGCAAAGGCGTCAAGCATGACTCTGAAAATACGGGTTACGGCTTTCGTACCGAGGCGGTTTGGGACGCCTACATCAGTTCACAACCCACCTCTTGCCAAATGAAGCGACCCTCACCCTAGGAGAAAAAATACCATGAATGCACCCGCAGAAGTTTCCATGATGCATGAGCGTCACCAAAATCTCGGCGATGGTATGTCGCCATCGTTACCGCAGCCCACCAAGTTCAGCAATGTGCAAGACGAACGTGTTCACCGCAAACAAATGCTGGCTGCAGCTTTTCGTTTATTTTCACGTTTTGGTTTTGATGAAGGGGTGGCAGGCCACATCACTGCCCGTGACCCAGAGTTCACAGACACTTTTTGGGTCAACCCTTTTGGGGTGCATTTCAGTCAAATCAAAGTTTCCAATTTGATTCGTGTAGATCACCGCGGCAATGTGGTGGAAGGGGTGTTGCCTGTGAATGAGGCGGCATTTGCAATTCACTCGCGGATTCACCATTCCCGCCCCGATGTGGTGGCTGCAGCGCATACCCATGCGCCGCACGGCCGCGCATGGTCAACGCTTGGCAAGCCACTGGACATCATTTCCCTCGATTCCTGTGCTTTTTACAACGACCATGTGGTTTATGACGATTTTGATGGTGTCGTTCTTGAGCTGGAAGAGGGGGTTCGCATCGCCAACGCCTTGGGTAAAAACAAGGGCGTGATTTTGCAAAACCACGGCCTGTTGACGGTGGGCGACTCTGTCGAAGCAGCTGCTTGGTGGTACATCGCCATGGAGCGTTGCTGTCAAGTTCAGTTGATGGCTGAAGCCGCCTCCCACGGCAAACCCCTGAAGATGGTCAGCAAGGCTGCAGCAGAACAAGCTTTTCCCATTGTGGGCTCGTCTTATGCGGGCTGGTTCCAGTTTCAACCGCTGTTGGCTCGCATTTCCAAGGATCAACCTGATCTGTTTGATTAATGAGGAAGGGTGGGTCTCCCACTAGGGGGATGCCATGGTGTCGCGTTTGGCCAAGTCTGGAAACAATTTAAGCCAAGCCAAGGCCACCAAGATGGTGCCCACGCCGCCCAGCACCACCGACCCGACAGGGCCAATCAGAGCGGCAGTTGCGCCTGATTCAAACTCACCCAATTCATTGGATGCCCCAATGAACACACCATTGACCGCTGCCACACGTCCGCGCATCTCGTCGGGTGTTTCTAATTGCATCAAGGTCAAACGTGTGACCACACTGATGTTGTCAGCCGCACCTGCAATGGCTAAAAAGACAATCGACAACCCCAAATGCGTCGACAGTCCAAAACCCATATTGGCCAAACCAAACACGGCGACTGCTGCCAGCAATTTGTAGCCTATGGCTTTTTCGATGGGCCAACGGGTGATGATCACAGACATCAGCAAGGCACCCACAGCCGGTGCTGCACGCAAATACCCCAGCTCTTGGGGCCCACCATGGAGTATGTCCTTGGCAAAAATGGGTAGCAAAGCCGTTGCGCCGCCTAATAGAACTGCAAATAAATCCAGAGAAATGGCACCCAGCAAGACCTTTCTTTGCATGACAAAGCGCAGGCCTGCAAAAAGGGAATGCCAAGACGCAGCCAAGTGTGAGGGCAGATGTTTGTACCGCACTGACAAAGTCAAAGCAAAAGCGCAAACAAACAAAACTGCGCAGCAAACATAGACGCTTGCCGCGCCTTGGGTGTAGATGGCGCCACCCACCGCTGGTCCACCGATGATGGCGATTTCTACCCCTGTTGAGCTCAGCGCTGTTGCGCGTTGAAGCAACTCCTTGGGAACCAGCAAGGGGGTGATGGCTTGCTGAGAGGGCATTTGAAAAGACCGGTTGATACCCAGTACCAAGGCAATCGCAAAAATCAGCTCACGACTTTCGATGTGATGGCGCGTGGCCCATAAAAGCACCAGAGCCACTAACCCTTGCAACATCATGCAACTGGCAAAGATGCGCCCACGGTGAAGACGGTCGATCAACTGCCCCGCTGGCAAGGCCATCAGCAGCGCGGGGATGAATTGAAACAAACCCACCAAGCCTAAGTCCCAAGCGCTACCAGTGATGTCGTACATATGCCAAGCAATGCCGAGCATGAGCATTTGGTTGGCGGAAATGCCCATCAAACGGGCCAGCCAAAAACGCATGAACGCTTTGTGGCTGAACAGCTCGGAATAGTGAGAAGAGAACATCAATAGGAAGCTTGACTTTTGGCTAATATGTTTAAGACATGCATTTCATCAAAGCATGAACAGCTTGTGCAGTGTCTTCTGCACCCGTGATGGCTCTGACCACAGCCGCAGAGCCAACCCCGCTTTGCATGACCGCTGGGAGGGAATGCAAATCGATGCCGCCAATCGCCACCAAGGGCGTGTGTTGCATGAGTCGCACATACTGCGTCAAACGGCCCAAGCCTTGCGGCGCAGTTTGCATTTTTTTAAGCGTTGTGGGAAACACTGCGCCCAAAGCCATATAGCTGGGTCGCCAGGCGTAAGCCGCCAACATTTCGCTGTAGCCATGGGAGCTTAAACCTAAACGTAAGCCTGCCAAGCGCAGGGCTTGAAGAGGTGCATCTTGCATGTCTTCTTGCCCCAAATGAACGCCATAAGCGCCAGCATCCATGGCTTGTTGCCAATGGTCGTTGATGAAGAGCAAACTTTGGGTACCAGCCACGGCTTTGACGGATTGGGCAATTTGTTGGCTGATCGCGCGGGGGTCGTCCGACTTGAACCGCAGTTGTACCGTTGGAACGCCAAGCTGCACCACCTTATCTACCCATTGGGCGTCTGGGACAACTGCATAAAGGCCTAATTTGGGGGGGCAGGGCGCAAAGCTGGGTGTGTCTTGTGCCAATGGCATGCCAAAGTCTGGTGCATGGCAAGGCCATAAAGACGCATCAAACGATTGCAAACGCAGGCTTTGTGATGCCCAAGCATGGGCAATGCAGGCGGCATCTTTGGCGATGAAGCCCAGACTGCGAGACCCCAGCCAAGCAGACTGGTATGCAGGCGTATGACCGGTTTCGAGTTCCGTCAGAAACGACTCGCAAGCTTGTGGGTGATCAATTTGCAATTGCGGGTGCAATGAGGCGATCAATTGTGCGTGATGGATGATGTCGTTCATGCGTGGTGCCAAAAAGGGGTGCCCAAGGTGGGCGTGCTGGGTTGAGCGGATTCATGCGCTTGCATCGCACCCGACAAAAACGCGGATCGACCCGCTTTGACTGCATTGGCAAATGCCTCGGCCATGTGAACCGGATCGTTGGCCAAAGCCACTGCGGTGTTGAGCAAGACCGCGTCATAGCCCCATTCCATCACGGTACAGGCATGTGAGGGCAAGCCCAAACCTGCATCGACAATCAGAGGCACATTCAATCGTTCACGCAGCGTGCGCATGGCATAGGCGTTCAAAGGACCTTTGCCCGTTCCAATCGGCGCGGCCCATGGCATGACAGCTTGACAACCGACATCCACCAGTCGCTGACAAAGTACCAAATCTTCCGTGCAATAGGGCAATACCTTGAAGCCTAGCTTGATTAATTTGTCGGCCGCCAATGGCAGATTCAAGGTATCCGGTTGCAAGGTGTAGTCGTCACCGATCAACTCCAGCTTGATCCAGTCGGTCTCAAACACTTCGCGTGCCATTTGTGCGGTGGTGTACACCTCATCTACCGAGTGGCAACCGGCCGTGTTGGGCAGCACAGGTATCTTCATGTTTTGAAGCAGTTTCCAAAACACCGGCGAGTCTTGTGCGTGGGCAGTCTCGCGTCGCAAAGAGGCGGTCAGCATGGATGGCTGAGCCAATTGCACCGCTTTGGCCAAAATATCAGGCGAGGGGTAGCGCGACGTTCCCAAAAGCAATCTGCTTTTGAATCTTTCGCCGTAAAGCAACCATTCATCGGTTGATGTCAGCATGGCTTAGCCTCCAGTGATGGGAACAATGAGTTCAATTTTGTCGTTGTCATTCAGCAGTGTTTGTTCGTACAGCGTTTTAGGCACAAACTGGGTGTTCACCGCTGCCGCAAAAGGTGGGCTGATAGGTACAAGTTCAATCGCGTCTTTCAGGGTGGAGCCTTGTTTTAACTCACAGGGTTTTTGATTGATCCAAACCATCATGACTGCATCTCCTCCATGACGCGAATACCTAAAGATTGAGCGATGTCATGGTTTCCTGCCATCAGTCCCAAGGCGGCATCCAGCATGGCTGGTGCGATCAAAAAACCGTGGCGGTAAAGGCCATTGATGTGAATACAACGCGGCCCCTGCAAACGAATCGCCGGTAGGTTGTCCGCCAGTGTGGGTCTAACTTGGGCGTTGATTTCCAAAATACGGGCTTCCGCAAACCCTTTGTGGACGCTGTAGGCTGCACTCAAGAGTTCGAGGCTGGAGCGTACGCTTGCTGGCGACGTGTCATCAGTTTCAATTTCAGTCGCCCCAATGACAAAAACACCCTCTTGTTTGGGGGCTATGTACAGAGGGTAGCGAGGATGAATCAGCCTTAACGGACGGCTCAACTGAACCTCAGGAGCGTGTACCCGCACAACCTCACCTCTGACGCCACGCAAATGCTTCCAATCTGTTCTCGCACCTATGCCTCGGCAGTCGATGACCCAATCAGCTTGCGTGAATTGCTCTGGCGAAACTTGGCTTGCGTAGTGCAGGGTGACCAAAGGGTGGTTGAGTTGATGCCTCAAAGCGTCCAGCAATTGACGGTTGTCCAATTGCGCTTCACCAGGCAAAAACAGCCCCTGCTGAAATGATTCAGCCAGTGAGGGCTCTAGCGCTTGCAGCGCCTGTCGGTCCAAAGAAACCGGCGCTTGCAGTTCAGGCAGATGTTGGCGTGTTTCGCCTAATTTGCTTGCAAACCTGTTGGCCTCTGGCAAGTCCTGCCTGTGCCACACCACCAAGGTCCCAAGCTGTTGGAAAAACACTTTTTGTTGAAGCTGAGCCAATAGGCTGGGCCACCGCTTGAGGCCATAGGCACCCATCTTGACCACATTGCGTTCGGTGATCGCTGACTCTGCTAAAGGCGCCAACATGGCAGCAGCAACCCAAGCAGCTGAACCATGGACTGAGGGCGCCTGTGCCTCGTGAAGCTGAACTTGATGGCCTTGCTGACTTAATGTCCACGCCATGAGGCGACCCATCAAGCCTGCCCCTAAAACCACACAGTGGTGAGACGCCATCAAAGCCCTGCCTTTACAAGACGGGTCACCTTGACCTGACGATAATCCCACCCATGAACACTGCTGCCCATGCCCATTACCCCCGTGTCTTGACCATCGCCGGATCTGATTCTGGCGGCGGTGCAGGCATACAAGCCGATTTGAAAACCTTTGCTGCGCTTGGCTGTTACGGCATGACCGCCATCACCGCTTTGACGGCACAAAACACCTTGGGTGTGCAAGCGATTCAATCGGTGCCTGCTGCTTTTTTGAAAACACAGTTGCAATCCGTGCTGGACGATATTGGGGTGGATGCCGTCAAAATTGGCATGCTGCATTCCCCCGAGGTGGTCGAGGTGGTGGCGTGGGCAATTGACCACTACCAGCTTAAGCGGGTGGTGTTGGACCCTGTGATGGTTGCCACCAGCGGCGATAAATTGATCGCCGATGAAACAGTCGCTGTGTTGGTGCAGGAGTTGTTTCCTCGGGTTCAACTCATCACGCCCAATTTGGATGAGGCCGCTTTGCTCTTGGGCAGACCCGTGCCAAACGAGGCG
>JAIXYA010000191.1 GCA_027490485.1 Comamonadaceae bacterium | reverse complement strand
GGAAGCTGGTAGCCACGGCCGCGATACCCGCGGCATGATTCGCCAGCACCAGTTTGACAAAGTCGAGATGGTGCAAATCGTGCATCCCGATCACAGCAACGCTGCCCTGGAAGAAATGACCGGCCACGCCGAGGCTATTTTGCAAAAGCTGGGTTTGCCTTACCGCGTGATGGCTTTGTGTACCGCTGACATGGGTTTTGGCGCAGCACGTACCCACGATTTGGAAGTGTGGTTGCCGGCACAAAATACCTACCGCGAAATCAGTTCTTGCTCCAATTGCGAAACCTTTCAGTCGCGCCGTATGCAAGCACGCTTTAAAAATGCCCAAGGCAAAAACGAGTTGGTCCACACCTTGAACGGTTCTGGTTTGGCGGTGGGCCGTACCTTGGTGGCCGTGCTTGAAAATTACCAGCAAGTGGATGGCAGTGTGGTCGTTCCAGAGGTTCTTCGTCCCTACATGGGCCATGTTCAGCGTCTTTCACCTTAACCCCTTCAAAGGACTTTCCATGCGCTTTTTGCCCGTTGTTGTAAGTACAGTCTTGCTGACGCTGGTGGCTTGCGCCAATATGCCCATGGGGGCAGGCAGAACGTCTTCTACTGTGGATATGTCGGGCGCAGATTTGCTGGGGCAAACCCAGTTGCCCCCAGGCGCTCGCATCTTGCATGAGCAGTCGCTGGTGATTGGTACTGGTGAAAATTGGGTGGGTCGTGTGGTGATGGATTCAGCCCGTGACACCACCTCGGCTTACAGCTATTTCCTAGAAAACTACCCCAGCCAAGGCTGGACCTTGTTGTCAGCCATTCGCGCCAAGTCCAGCGTGTTGGTGTTTAACAAAGCTGAGCGCAATGTCACCATTGAAATTCAAGAAGGCAATCCTTTGGCAGGCGGTTCGGCTATGGTGATTTTGACGCTGGCACCGCGTAACGCCAATGTGGCCTCGCCAGCATTAGCAAAAAAGCCTGTCCCCGTAGAGGACGCGGTTCCTACCAAGCCTTGAAGCTTTAAAATTTCAGTTCTATCGACAGTCAGGAAAGATGGCAGAGTGGTCGAATGCACCGGATTCGAAATCCGGCGTACAGGTTTACCTGTACCGAGGGTTCGAATCCCTCTCTTTCCGCCAATTTGCAATTAACTTCGATTTTTTTCTATGTGATGGTCAGGCGACTACCCCAGATCCAGAAGGTGAGGCGTGGAGTTGCAAGCCGAGTACTTCAATAACTTTCATGATGGTTGCAAACTCGGGGTTGCCCTCTGCTGAAAGCGCTTTGTAAAGGCTTTCACGCCCTAGGCCGGCATCGCGAGCAATCTGACTCATTCCCTTGGCACGAGCGATGTCTCCCAGAGCGGCGGCGATCAGTGCAGGGTCGCCTACTTGGAGCGCCGCTTCCAAATAGGCAGCCATATCCTTATCAGTGGCAAAGTGTTCAGCTGGGTCCCATGGTCGGGTCATCGTTTTGGGCATGCTCTACTCCTGAAAATCATTTGCTAAATCTTTGGCCTTGAGTATGTCTTTGTCCTGTGTGGACTTGTCGCCGCCAGCCAGCAATAGGATGACAAGTTCGCCGCGTTGAATGAAATAGACTCTGTTGCCGGGTCCGTGGTCTATGCGGAGTTCTGAGACCCCTTCGCCAACCGGTTTGACATCTCCAGCATTGCCGAGTGATAAGCGACGGATCCGGATGTCAATACGAGCTCGAACCATTCGGTCGCGTAGTCCAGCAAACCACACCGAATAGACGTCAGTTTGACAAATTTGAAACATGCAAGATCGTATCCCATGAAATACGAATGCGTCAAGCCAGGATCGAAATGACCAAAAGCTTTCAAATCAATTGAGCAAAAGCTTTTTCGCTTCTTTCAAAATCTTCAAAGCTTCGTCTTCTTTGCCTTCTTTGAAGAGACGCTCGCCCTCTTCGCGCATGGCCTTGGCTTTTTCAAGCTCAGCGCCGGTTTTGGTGATCTTGCCAAAAGCGTTGTCCACGTATTTCATTTCGCAGGGGACAGGGCCGGGGCAGTGGGCGAAAGCCAAAGAATGCATGGACAAAACCAAGATCAACCCTAATTGCTTCATCATTTCCTCGCTAAGTCAGTCATAGGGTGATTTCAGTTTAGAACACTTCCTTTTACACAGGCTTACACCGCCCCAACCAAGGTCTTTGCCATGCTGGTCAAACAAATTTGGACTGCCAACGCCTACCGTAATTTCAACTACCTTGTTGCCTGCCCGCAAACTGGCGAGGCCTTGGCCATAGACCCTTTGGACAGCGCCCAATGCTTGAAAGTAGCCAAAGACGAGGGCTGGAGCATCACCCAAATACTCAACACCCATGAGCACCACGACCACATTGGCGGTAACCAAGCAGTGGTGGACGCCACCGGTGCCAAAGTGCTGGCACACGCCAAAGCGGCAGGGGCTATTCCTGGCGTGTTTCGCGGCTTGTTGGCGGGTGACATCATCAAGGTGGGCAAAACGGTGGAGCTGGAAGCCTTGGACACCCCCGGCCACACCTATTGCCATATTTGCTTGCTTGCGCATACCGATCAACCTGCTTTGTTCTCAGGCGACACCTTGTTCAATGCGGGTGCGGGCAATTGCCACAACGGTGGCAATGTGCAGGCGCTGTTTCAAACCTTTGACGAGCAACTGAGCCGCTTACCCAGCAACACCCTGATTTACCCGGGCCATGACTACATTGAAAACAATTTGCGTTTCACCTTGAACCGCGAACCCGACAACACCGCCGCTCAAGCATTGCTGACACAAGTGAGCGGCCAAGATGTGAACCACGCATTCGTGTCCACCCTCAGCGTGGAGCAAGAGGTGAATACGTTTTTTCGCTTGGGCAGCCAGCAGGTGGTGGCCGAGTTGCGAAAAAGCTTTCCCGATTTGCCCGAGCAACCGGACACGCAGACCGTGTTTCAAAAACTGCGCGAACTGCGCAACAGCTGGTAATCGTTTAATGCGCTGAAATGCGCTCGATGATGAAGTTGGCTGCCGCCAAGATGTGTTCACGCGCATGGGCTTCTGCGGCCTCACCATCTCCACTGATGATGCACTGTAGTAATGCCTCGTGCTGGTCCCAAATATCGCGGGGTTTTTCATCCCGCATCAGCACTTCACCCATGACGCGTTGGGTATAGGTCCAATGGGTATCCATGGCGGGTGCCACCAGCAGGTTCTCTGACAGGGAGTACACAAAGTGGTGGAACGCCATGTCTGCTGCTATCAATTCACTGACCGACCCAGTTTGCGCCGCTTCACGGCCTTTGGTGATGAAAGCAGGGCCATCGCTTTTGGCAAGGTCTGCGTTGTTCAGTGCGGCTTTTCTGAAAGCCAAGCCTTCAATGACCGCACGTACGTCGTACATGTGCCGAATATGGTCAGGGTCCAGAGGCGCCACGATCAGTCCCCGCCCCGGTGCATCGCTTAACACCCCTTGGTTGCGCAGCAGCAGCAAGGCTTGTTGCACGGGTTGGCGTGAAACGCCCAGCTCGGAGGCAATTTGTTCTTGAATGATGCGCGAGCCTGGTGCCAATTTGCCAGAGGAAATCTCTAACAAAATGGCTTCATGTACCTGCTCGACAAGGTTGGGTTGGACGGACAAAATTTTCACAAGACACCTTTTGTTCTGGTCACTTTTCAGAGGATTGCTTTTCGCGCCATTGACGTTCCGCATCATCCCACGCAGCGAGTGCCTGCAAATCCGGCACCCATGCCAAACCCGATTTTGCGTCAGATGAGGCGGCCTCAGGTGTCACCAGCACATCCAGCAGGGCGGGGCGGTTTTGCATCGCGACTTGAATGGCTTGCGCCAAGTCTTCTTCCCGCTCCACCCTTTGGGCATGCATGCCAAAGCTCTTGGCCATGCCAGCGTAGTCTGAAAACTGCAGGCGGGTGCCCACCACTTTGCCGTGGGTTTCTTGCTGATCGCGGACCTCAATCGCCCAAGAGCCGTTGTTGGCCACCACAATCAACACAGGTGCTTGGTGGCGTACCGCGGTGTCTATTTCCATGGCATTAAAGCCAAATGCACCATCGCCTGTGGCGACGACCACGGTTTTGTCGGGATGTACCAAACTGGCCGCCACCCCAAATGGCGTCCCCACGCCTATGCAGCCCAATGAGCCAGGGTCGAGGTAGGTGGAGGCTGGCAAGCCCACGCGTGTGAAGGACAAAAAGTCCCCGCCATCGGCCACCACCACGCTGTTGGCTGGCAAAGCGTCGCGCAGGGCAGACAACAAGCGGTTGGGGTGCATCAAGCCGTCAGAGCCTGCAGGTGCTTGGCGCATGCTTTGCTGCAATTTGTCGGCACGCGCCAAATGCTGTTCTCGCAAGCCTGCCGCCCAAGCCTTGTCAGTGGCCGCTTGACGGCCTTTGCCTGCCTCGATGATGGCCAGCAAGGATTGGTTCACGTCGGCCAACAACTCCACTGCGCCGCGCCGGTTGTCACGCAACTCGGCCGCATTGTCTGCAAGACGCAAAAACTGGGCGTCCCCAAACACAGCAGGCGAGCCATAAGCCAATTGGAAATCCAGTTTTCGGCCCAGCGTGATGACCACATCAGCCTGACTCATCACTTGGCCGCGCATGGCTGCCACCACACTGGGGTGGTCCTCAGGCACCAAGCCTTTGCTTTCACCGGTGTCTAAATAAACCGCCCCCAACAGGCTGAGCAGATGTTGCAAAGCAGGACCGGCCTTGCGAGCGCCTCTGCCGGAGATGAACAAGGGCCGTTTGGCATTCCAAAGCAATTCAACGGCAGCCTTCACACTTTGCGGTGAGGGGGAGCTGATCGGCGCTTCATGTTGGAGAAAAAACTCGGGCATCTGCACAGCTTGCGCAACCCCGCTACGCAAAGTGTCCACAGGAAAGTCCAAATAGACAGGCCCGCTGTCAGCCCCATGTCCCAAAGCACGTGAAACCGCTTCGTTCAACTCTTGCAATACCAAGGCAGGGTGGCGCACAGTGCGTGCATAGCGTGTGATGGAGCTGACCATGGCGGTATGGTCGATGTCTTGCAAGCCACCTCGGTTTTCTTGCGCCGTAGGGGAGGTGCCTGAGAGCACCAACACACTGGCACGGGCCACATGCGCATTGGCAATGCCAGTGATGGCGTTGGTGACGCCTGGGCCTGCAGTCACCAGTGCCACCCCCAAACCGTTGGTCAATTCGGCTTCTGCATGGGCCATGTAAACAGCGGCACGTTCATCGCGTACATCAATCAGGCGAATGCCATGGGCGTCCAAGCGCATCCAAATAGGCATGATGTGACCGCCGCACAAACCATAGACCCGCTTGACGCCTTGGCTGACCAAAAAACGTGCGATCACATCGGCCACTGATTGTTCAACCGCAGAAGCTGCTTGCATAAATTTCCTTTGAGCGGACAAAATTGAGGGAAAACGCTGAATGTATTCTGAATTCAGAATACTATACTGTGGACTTGAAAGTCTTGAAACACGCGAAAACCCTGCCAGATTTTGAAGGATACCTACCCTTGCGACGAACACTCACTATCTCTGACATGGTCCGCAGCCATGCGCGTTTACGTCCACAAGCCACAGGCACCTTGGACTCCAAGCGAACGCTAACTTTCAAAGAATGGGACAACAGAGCCAGTGGCTTGGCGCAAGGCTTGTTGGCCAAGGGTTTACAGCCGGGTGAGCGCGTGGCTTTGCTGGCCTACAACAGCATCGAGTGGATGGAGATGTATGTGGCATTGGCCCGTGCTGGTTTGGTGGCGGTTCCCATGAATTTCCGCCTGACCGCGCCAGAGTTGCTCTACATCATGCAAGATGCACAGGCAACCGCAGTCATTGCCGGCCATGATCTGTTCCCGCTCATTGAAGAAGTGCGTTATCAACTGCCCTTGAAGGCGTGCGTGGTGTTTGGTGGAGCACCAGCGGCAGGTTGGCTGGCCTATGAAGAGCTGGTGAACACACCTTGGGCCCACTCAGAATGGCCTGACGTCAGTCCCCAAGACGTCTGTGCGCTGATGTACACCTCAGGAACCACTGGTAAACCCAAGGGTGCATTGCGTAGTCATGAGGCCAGCACCTTGATTGCCTACGCCACAGCCATGGAAATGGGCTTCACCCGCCAAGACAAAGGCTTGTTGGTGATGCCCTTGTGTCATGCCAATTCCTTGTATTTCGCCAACACCTTCATCCATCTAGGCGCCTGTGTCGTCATCGATGACAGCATCAGTTTCAACCCCGAAGGCCTGCTGAAAAACTTGGCGCAGCACAACATCACTTTCACTTCCTTGGTGCCTACGCACTACATCATGGTGCTTGGCCTGGCAGCCGAGGTCAAGGCTCGATATGCCTTGGCCAATGTGGCCCGCTTATTGATTTCCTCGGCACCTGCGAGCGAGCGTTTAAAGCGCGACATCATGGCCTTGTTTGAAAACGGTAGCCTGTATGAGTTGTATGGCTCCACCGAAGCCGGTTGGGTGACTTTGCTTCGCCCCGAAGACCAACTCACCAAATTGGGCTCGGTGGGACGTGAGTGGGCGGGCAGTGGACCCATCAAATTGCTGGATGAAAACAGACAAGAAGTGCCCGATGGCGAAGTGGGTGAATTGTTTTCCTGCACGCCTTATGCATTTGAGGGCTATTGGCAAGCACCGCAAAAAACCGCTGAAGCCTTTGCAGGCGCTTGGGTGTCCGTGGGCGACATGGCCAAGCGAGACGCGGAT
>JAIXYA010000184.1 GCA_027490485.1 Comamonadaceae bacterium | reverse complement strand
TCAGGATTTTGTCAAGCAACAGCTGATTGGATTGATCGACATAAATCAAGCGCCGCATCAAGTTTTCAAGGTAAACCTGTCGCTTTTTGTAATGGCTGTAAACCGCAAAAGTCAAAGCCGCCAAACCAGTTATTGTGGTTTGAACAATGGCGGATTTAAGGAACTCCTTTTCATAGCCAAAGTCCTTGGCAAGGATCGCCAGTGACGGCCACGCCAGTACCAAAATACCTGCGATGGCTGCCATCCAAAAAGCCAATTTGTTGATGATGGCATAGCTTCTGGCCTTGATGTAGAGGTCATAGCTGATGAGGTAAAGACGCTCTGACTGCGTGTTTCGCTGCCCTGAGTCAATCGCCCATTTCTGCGAGGCATGGTCCACCAACAATCGGGCGCTGGTTTTATTGGCCGAGAAGATGGTTTTAGACATGCGTTGTAAGAGCGTTCAATCGCGTGAATGTAATCTAATGCTCTCAAAAATCCCAGTGTTTACATGCTCAGATTGCTTAAGCCACCGACAACTCAAACCGACGCCCTAGCGAAAGTAACGCCAGAGCCACAGTGTCGATTTTGGTTTTGTGGTCTAGGCTAAGCAGCCGATTGACCTCTTGCGGCAACACATTCATGCGACGCGCCAAATCGGCGGGTCGAATGTTTTGAGCCAGCATCTCATTCAGCAGCAAAACCTTGGCGGCAATGCTCAGCGGCAAACTGACCAGCGTCTCGCCACGTTGCAATTTGCTGGGAAGCGGCACTGCGCGCTGGTCGTCAAAGTAAAAATCCATGGCTGTGACCAAGGCATCTGCGGCCATCTCCATAGCCTCCTTTTCATCATCGCCTTGCGTCAGCGCTTCAGGAATGTCCCGAAAGCTGACCACATACCCCCCAGCTGGGTCTTTGGTGAACATGGCGGGATAGAACATGGCTTTCCTTTTCTCAGGTTGTTTATTTCAGGTCGAGCTGCTTTTTCACGGCTTCCACCAAAGCCAATTTCAGCTCTTTAGCAGGATGCCTTGGCAGAATGGTTTGTCTGCCATTGCAGTAAACCTTCAAGTGCTTGCTGCCCTCTTTGAAGGTGGCCCCATTTCTTGCCAGCCACCGCACAAATTCGCTTTGCTTCATGCCAAAACCGCTTTTGCGATCGGCCCCGAAATATAAACAATATTGTTGTTAATTGAAATCATTTTTGTTTATTCATCCTAAAAACAGAAGTGCGTTCAGAAAATCTGATTAAACCAACACTTATATGTCTATAAACAAACTTTTAATTACAAAAAGTATTATTAATAATTAATTTCGCTAGTATGTGTACTCTTGCATATAAGAGTACTTTATGAGCATTCAGTGGAATGAAATCAAGTCCAGAGCATTGCTTTTCAGTCAAACATGGGCGGATGCTTGCAACGAGAAAAGTCAGAGTTCGCACTTCTGGATAGATTTCATGTAAACAACGCAAGACGGATTGCTTCGGCGCAAGCGCCTCGCAATGACGGGTAGATAATTCCCGCATGATCAAACTGTTTGTTGGCCTGGGCAACCCTGGCGCTGAATACGAGGACACCCGCCACAACGCTGGGTTTTGGTTCATCGATCAGCTCGCCCAGCAACTCAAGGTGCAGTTGCAGCCTGAGAAAAATTACCACGGCTGGGTGGCGCGAACCACGCTACAGGGCGAAACCATTTGGTTGTTGAAGCCTGCCACCTTCATGAACCTGTCGGGGAAATCGGTGGCGGCGTTGGCGCGGTTTTACAAAATCGCCCCAGAACAGATGCTGGTTGCCCACGATGAACTCGATCTGACGCCCGGCGAAGCCAAACTCAAACTCGGTGGTGGCCATGCTGGCCACAACGGCTTGCGCGACATCCATGCCCAAATGGGCACAGACGCCTACTGGCGCTTGCGCCTAGGCATTGGCCACCCCGGTGTCAAGTCGGAAGTGGTTCACTGGGTTTTGAAGAAGCCTGCACCTGAGCAGCGAATATTGATTGACACTTCCATCGACCGTAGCCTGCAAGCCTTAGCCTGCTTGGTAAGCGGTGAGATGGAAAAAGCCATGCAAATGGTCCATACCAGCAAACCGCCCAGGCCCAAACCGCCACGTCCGGCGGCGGCCTCTCCTCTCAAGGAAGGCGATTCGCATGAAAAAAATCCTCCCCCCATTGGCCCCCGTGCTGGGTCTGACACTGTTTAGCCTATTGCTGGCTACCTCCCCCACCCTTCACGCCAAGCCCAAAGAAAAACCGGCCCTGCTGTGTGAGCAAGCAGGCCAAATGATGGCTTGTGAAGACTCGCAGTCGGACAAGGTGGCCGACAAAGGCAAGCCCCGCGCCTTCAAAGCGCAGGGCAGCGAAGGGGTGATGGACAAAGCTAAAACCAAGACCAAAAAGAAAAAAGCGAAGACCAAAAAGACCCGTAAGACAGCGCCCGTTGAATAGCGCCTAAAGACTCAAGCGCTGGGGGCCGGTTGATTTACCAAGCCTTGGTATTTGGCCCACAGTGTGTCGCGGCTTTCGACATGCTGTGGGTCTAGCGGAATACACGCCACGGGGCACACCTGCACGCACTGCGGCTCATCGTAGTGGCCGACGCATTCGGTGCATTTGGCGGGATCGATTTGGTAAATCTGCACGCCCATGAAGATGGCGTTGTTCGGACACTCGGGTTCGCACACATCGCAGTTGATGCACTCATCGGTGATCATCAATGCCATGTTTGCCTCAAGCTGCTTTTTTGGCCTGCATAAAACGCAACACACTGGGCGAGACAAACTGGGTGACGTCGCCGCCCAAATTGTTGACCTCACGCACCAAAGTGCTGGAGATGCACTGGTAGACATCCAAGGTGTTTAAAAACACGGTATCTATCTTGGGTGCCAAGCGGCGGTTCATGCCTGCCAGCTGAAACTCGTAATCGAAATCGGTCATAGAGCGGATGCCCCGCACCATGGTGGTGGCACCCAAACTGGCGGCGAAATCAATCACCAAGCCATCAAAGGTTTTGATTTGCACATTGGGGCAGTCTTGCAAGGCTTCACGGGTGAGGCTCAAGCGCTCTTCCAAGGTGAACATGGTTTTTTTATGGTGGGCGCTGGCCACCGCCACCACCACTTGGTCAAACATGCGAGCGGCCCGGCGAACAATGTCCTCATGACCCAAGGTGATGGGGTCAAAGGTTCCAGGGTACAGGGCAATGACTGGGGTAGACATGAGGGCATTATGCCGCTGGCAGCAACAAGTGGGCGTGTACCGCGCCTGCCTTTAAGTGCTTGGCCACACGCAAACCCCAAGCGCTGACATCGTCATCGCGCCAGGCTTTGGCGGCTTCTAGGTAAATCTGCCCCGATGGTTTGATGCAAGCCGCAGCTGCCGCCAAGGCCATGGGGTACTGCGGGAAGTCGTAGGGTGGGTCTAAAAACACCAAGTCCACGCTTTGCGGCGCTTGTTGTCTCAGGGTCGATAAACCGTCCCCTCGCAGCATGCGCAGTTGGTTGGCACCCAGCTTGGCCTGACTTTTGGCCATGGCCTCTATGCACAAAGCATTGACATCACACAACAGCACATGGGCTGCGCCTCGGGAAGCGGCTTCAAAACCCAGCGCACCGGTGCCAGCAAAAGCGTCCACACAATGCCAACCGGTCAAATCTTGGCCCAGCCAGTTGAAGAGGGTTTCACGCACCCGGTCCGGCGTGGGGCGCAAATCGACGTTGCGTGGCAGAGGCAGCTTGCTGCGCTTCCACTCGCCGCCAATGATGCGCACCTCGCCTGGCTTCAAGGCTTGGCACCCAAAATAACCGTCACCATGCGCTCAGGCTGCAAGTTGCGGGCAAAAGCTTGCTGTATTTGGCTGGCCGTGATTTTGTCAATTTCAGCCGACCAGGTGTCTAAATAGTCCAGAGGCAAACCAAACCAAGCGATGTTGCTGAGGTTGTCCAACAGTTTGCGGTTGCTGTCCAAGCGCAGGGCAAAGCCGCCAATCATGAAATCCTTGGCAGCCTGTACCTCTTGGTCTGTGGGGCCGTTACGCACAAAGTCACTCAACACATCGGTGGCAACTTGCACCGCTTGGGCGGCTTGGTCGGGTCGGGTTTGCAGTCCCACAGCAAAAGCACCAGCGTGTTGGCCAGGCGAAAAATAACTGTAAACGCTGTAACTCAAGCCCCGTTTTTCACGCACTTGGTCGGTCAGGCGCGACACAAAACCGCCGCCACCCAAAACATAGTTGCCAAGGGTCAAGGCAAAGAAATCTGGGTTTTGGCGGGCAATGCCTGGCTGGCCGATGAAGACATGGGCTTGGGCAGATTCAAAAGGAATTTGCAGGGTTTTCGCCTCTTTCAAAGGCATCACCTCGGGCACCACAGGCTGTGCGGGGCAAGCACTTTGGCGGGACAAGCCACTGAGCAGTTGGGTAAGCAAACGCTCTGTTTGTGCTCGGTTAACAGCCCCCACCACGCTGATCTTGGCTTGGCAGAGCAGCAGGTGGCGCGACACAAACTGCGCCATGGCGGCGGTGTCTATGCGGCGCAAACTGGCTTCATCCACCTCTGCACCATAAGGATGCTTGCCAAACACAGCTTGGTTAAAGGCCTTGCTGGCTTGCGTGGCAGGCTTGGTATTGGATTCACGGATCGAAGCCACCCAACGCTCACGCTCGATTTGCCATACATCGTTAGGGAAACTGGGGGCGGCCAACTGCCTTGCCGCCAAAGCCACGGCTGCGTCAAGCAACTCGGGGCGGGTCAGGCTGCGCAGCGAAAAGCTCATGCGGTCGTCCCCAGCGTTGGCGTTGACCATGGCACCCAAATCGGCCCATGCTTCGCCCAACTGGTTTTCATCCATGGCAGGCTGACCTTGAAAGGCCTTGATGCCCTTGCCCATCATGCGGGCAGTTGCCACAGCCAAGCCGCTTTGGCCAGGGGGATCACGCCGATCGCCTGCATCAAATTCAAGTTGCACATCCACCATGGGAATGCCGGGCGCTTCCACCAGATACACCTTGGCTCCTGTCGCCATCGTCCAGTGTTGAATAGGGATACCTGCCCATGAAGCCAAGGGCAAAAGCCATAAGGCCAACCATGCAAAGCGTTTCATCGTGCGCCCTCCCCGTGGCGTGATCCTGCGACAGGTTTGCGCGGGAAAGTCCTCGCCCCTGTTTGTGGCAACAAGGTGGCCACTGTCAATGTGTCGTCACCGAAATACTTGGCCGCCACCGCTTGCACATGGGCGGGGGTAATCGCGTTCAAGCTCTCCAGCACACGTTCGGCGCTGTCCAGAGGCATGCCCTCGATCCAGCTGCTGCCCAACTCTCGGGCTTGGTTAAAGGTGGAGTCACGCTGGTACACATTGGAAGCCATCCACTGCGCTTTGACCCGGCGCATCTCGGCTTCGCTCACACCCTCTTTGGCAATTTTGGTAATTTGGGCACGCAATGCGGCTTCAAGTTGCTCTGGGGTTTTGCCTTTGGCGGGCACCGCGTCGAGCATGAACACCTGCGGGCCACGTCCGCTCATGGTGTTGGAAGCACCGGCGCTGTCAGCCAAGCGGCCCTCGCCTTGCGCCAGTGCACGGTCCAAGCGAGCACCGTTGTAGCCATCCAAAACAGCAGCCAACAGCGTCAGCGCCAGTGCGTCGCGGTTGTCGTCAGTGGGTTCAAAGCCAGAGAAGTTGGGCACCTTCCAGGACAAAGCAAGATAGGCTTGGTCTGCAGGCGCCTTCACCACCACGCGGCGGGTGCCGGTTTGGACAGGCTCTTCTCTGGGCTTGCGTGCAGGCACCACGCCAGCAGGAATTTGCCCATAGGTGGTTTCGGCCAATCGCTGGACCTCGGCCACATCCACATCGCCCACCACCACGATGGCGGCGTTGGCAGGCACATACCAGCGTTTGTAAAAGTCGCGTGCGTCTTGCGGCGTCATGGCGTCCAAATCGTTCATCCAGCCAATGACGGGGCGGCGGTAAGGCGAGGCAATAAATTGGGTGGCAAAGAGCTGCTCGTACATCAGCATGCGGGGTGAGTCTTCGGTGCGCATGCGCCGCTCTTCTTTGACCACCTCGACCTCTTTGGTGAACTCAATGTCTGGCCACTGGTTGTTGGCGAAGCGATCAGCTTCAAGCGCCATGACATCTGGCAAACGCTTGGCCGGAATTTGCTGGTAATAACCGGTGTAGTCCTTGTTGGTGAAGGCGTTTTCTCGTCCACCCAAAGCAGCCACTTTGCGCGAAAACTCGCCTTGCTTGACCTTGGCAGTCCCTTTAAAAAGCATGTGTTCCAACACATGGGCCACGCCTGACACGCCATCGACCTCGTCCATGGATCCGACCCGTACCCACAGCATATGCACCGCGGTAGGCGCACGTTTGTCCACTTTGACGATGAGCGTCATGCCGTTTTTCAAGGTGAACTGTTGAGCTGCGGGGGTGTCTTGCGCCAAGGCAGGACGCAGGGTCAGCAACAGCGCCAACCCCATGAGACACAGCTGGGCGTTGCGTGGAAAAGCTAGTAGGAAGGGTTTCATAGAATGGCTTTAACTCCAACTCGCCCCATGGCGAGCAACCTGTCATTCTAGAAACCCTTGACCCCATGTTCAGCCTGTTCAAACGAAAGACCCCAGCGCCAACAGCCCTGCCTGAGCAAGGCCCATCGGCCTCGCAAGTCGCGGCCCAAACATGGCTGGGTCGTTTGCGCAGCAGTTTGCAACGCACAGGCAGCAGCATCGCGGGGGTGTTTGGCGGCAAAGTCATCGATGACGCTCTGTATGAAGAGCTTGAGTCTGCGTTGCTGATGGCTGACGCGGGTATGCCCGCCACCCAAGCCGTTTTGCATGCCTTGAAATTGCGCGTCAAAGCCAGTGGCAGCACCCAACCCGCGCAGGTCAAGGTTTTGCTGACCGAGGTGCTGACCGAGGTACTGCTTCCTTTGCAAGGGGAATGGTCGCTGGACGCGAACAAACCCACCGTCATCATGGTGGCCGGTGTGAATGGCGCAGGCAAAACCACCACCATTGGCAAACTCACCCGCCACTTAAGCGACGCAGGACACAGTGTTTTACTGGCAGCCGCCGACACCTTTCGTGCGGCAGCCAAAGAACAGTTGTTGGTGTGGGCGGACCGCAACCAAGTCGACATCATCAGCCAAGACCAAGGCGACCCTGCCGCTGTCAGCTTTGACGCAGTGACAGCCGGCAAAGCGCGGGGACGCGATGTGGTGTTGATTGACACGGCGGGACGCTTGCCCACCCAGCTACACCTGATGGACGAGCTGAAAAAAATCCAACGCGTCATCCAAAAGGCTGAAACTACCGCGCCGCATGAGGTGTTGTTGGTGATTGATGGCAACACCGGACAAAACGCTTTGGCACAGGTCAAGGCGTTTGACGAAGCGTTGGGTCTGACTGGCTTGATCGTCACCAAACTTGACGGCACAGCCAAAGGCGGTGTTTTGGCAGCCATCGCTTTGTGGGCACAGCAGCGGCCTGCGACTAGCGGCAAGACGCTGAAGGTGTATTTCATCGGCATTGGCGAAAAACTCGAAGACTTGCAAGCCTTCAATGCCGAAGAATTTGCCCAAGCCCTTATCAGCTGACGTTTGAAGAGACACAGCCCATGGACACGATTGAAGAAGCCTTGCCCGAACGCCGCATCGACCAACTGTTGGCGCATTACGGTGAAAGCCACCAGCACCCCGTGAACGAGCGTATCCATTTCATTGCCATTCCACTCATCATGCTCAGCCTCATCGGTTTGATTTTTTGCATACATCCTTGGCTGGCCTATGGCTTCATGGCGGCCAGCATGGTGTACTACGCCCGTTTGTCGAGCGTGTTTTTAGCGGCCATGGGCGTGTGGTCTGTGTTGCTCTTGGCCTTGGTGCATGCCATGGGTGACGCTCGTTTACCTTTGTGCGTGGCTATTTTTGTGGGCGCTTGGGTATTGCAGTTCATTGGCCACAAACTGGAAGGCAAAAAACCTTCCTTCTTTGAAGATGTGCAGTATTTGTGGGTGGGGCCTCTGTTTGTGTTGCGCCCCTTGTTGCAAAAATTTGCCATTGCTTGGTAAGGCTTAAAGACTTGGCTGACGCTTTCCCCGAATTGATCTCGCCGCTGCAACGCATGGGGCTGCTGTTGCCCCATGAAGAGGCCACTTTCACTCCCTTGACTGGCGGTGTGTCTTCGCTGATCGTGCGGGTGGATACGCCAAGGCAACGCTTTTGTCTCAAACGGGCTTTGCCGCAACTCAAAGTGGCGGCGCTGTGGGAAGCGCCTGTGAAGCGCAACCGCGATGAAGTGGCTTGGCTGCGTTTTGCCGCGCAACACCTGCCCAGCGCGGTGCCTGCGTTGTTGGGCGAGGACGAAACCGACTGCGTGTTCGCCATGGCCTATTTGGAACCTCTAGCCCATCCAGTTTGGAAAAACCAGTTGCAAGCTGGTGTGGTCAATGTAGATACCGCAAAACAGGTAGCAGGTTGTTTAGCCACATGGCATGCAGCCAGTGCGGGTCAAGCGGTTTTGCGCCAAGCCTTTGACCATGACGCGGATTTCATCGCCATCCGCCTAGACCCCTACTTCAATGCCACCGCCCTGCGCCACCCCGATTGCTCTGACGCTTTGCACAGCTTGGTGCAGCAAACCCTGTCACACAAACACGCCTTGGTGCATGGCGACGTGAGCCCGAAAAACATTTTGGAGGGTCCTCACGGCCCCGTCTTTTTGGATGCCGAATGCGCTTGGTACGGCGACCCGGCTTTCGACTTGGCTTTTGTGCTCAACCATTTGCTGCTGAAATGCCTGTGGAAGCCAGCCCACCACCTCGCCTATTTGGCCAGTTTTGATGCCTTGTCCCACACCTATTTGAAAGCGGTCAATTGGGAAGACCCCGCCGCCTTAGAGGCGCGAAGCTGCGCTTTGCTGGCAGGCATGCTGCTGGCTCGGGTAGATGGCAAGTCGCCCGTGGAATACCTCACTACCGACGCACAGCGCGAACAAGTACGACGCTTTGCCAAACCCTTTTTGCTGCAACCCGCAGCTTTGTTACAAACCTTGCGACAACACTGGACACCTTGATGAGTACCTCAATTCAACATTTGCATGCCCGCCGTATTTGGGACTCCCGTGGTCGCCCCACGGTGGAAGTGGATGTGCAACTGAGCAATGGCGCACAAGGGCGTGGTGTGGCACCTGCGGGCGCTTCACGCGGCAGTCGCGAAGCGCTGGAATTACGCGACGGCGGCCCGCTGCTGGGGGGCTTGGATGTGAGCCAAGCGCTTGCCCAAGTGAACGGCCCCATTGCCCAAGCCTTGCTGGGCATGGACGCATGCGAGCAAGCCAAGATCGACCAGACGCTGATTGCCTTGGATGGCACATCGCTCAAAAGCCGCTTGGGTGCCAACGCCACCATCGCCACCTCGCTGGCAGTGCTGCAAGCGGCGGCGGCCAGTGAGGGCTTGCCTTTGTGGCGCTATTTGGCAGGTGACAAGGCGGTGCGCCTGCCCTTGCCGGAAATCCAAATTTTCGGTGGCGGTGCCCACGCAGGTCGTCGGGTGGACATTCAAGACTTTTTGGTCATGCCTGTGGGTGCGCAAAGTTTCGACGAAGCGCTGGTGATGGTCGCCAATGTCTACCATGCCGCTGGCAAGCTGATGGCTGCAGCGGGCAAGCTGGCTGGCGTAGCTGACGAGGGCGGTTGGTGGCCTGCTTTTGACTCCAACGAAGAAGCGCTGCAAACCCTGACACGTGCCATCGACGCGGCGGGTTACCGCTATGACCAAGTGGCGATTTCGCTGGACATTGCCGCCTCTGAGTTTGGCCGCGCCGGTGCTTACAAGTTAGGGCTTGAGCAACAAGAATTTGACAGCGAAGCTTGGCTGCAAGTTCTTTTGGGATGGGTCAATAAATACCCCATCTTGTCGATAGAAGACCCCTTCGCCGAGGGCGACACCGCTGGAATGCAGGCGTTCACTAACGCTGTAGGCCAACGTATTCAGGTGGTAGGCGACGATTATTTGGTCACCCAAGCCAGCTTGGTGGCCCAAGCCATTCAAGACAAGGCCTGCAATGCGGTGCTGCTCAAACCGAACCAAATTGGCACCATCACCGAGACGGTGCAAGCCATGGACGTGGCACGAACCGCTGGCTGGGGCATGGTGGTGTCAGCGCGTTCTGGCGAAACCGAGGACACCGCTATCGTTCACTTGGCAACAGGCTGGGACACGGGACAGCTGAAAGTGGGCTCGTTTGCGCGTTCAGAGCGCATGGCCAAATGGAACGAAGGCTTGCGAATCGAAGAGGCCATGGGGGGGAAGGCGGTGTTTGCAGGCAAACAAGGGCTGCCTCAAAAACCAGCCTAGGGCTTAGCAGCGCCGAGGCGGGTTTTAGCGGCCGCTTTCGCAATCCTTTTTCATGGTTGAACCCGCGCTTTCCACGGTCCAGTTGTCACCGTAGTTTCCAAAAACCAGTTGCATGACCACGCGCATATTCTTTTTCTCAACCGATTCGTCAGGCCTGAGCGCATCCAGCCGTGTTTTGGCTTCTTTGTA
>JAIXYA010000092.1 GCA_027490485.1 Comamonadaceae bacterium | reverse complement strand
GGCTCTGTCGTATTACGCACAGAATACCTTCTTTACCGGTGATTGGTCATTTACGCCGGGGCTTCGCCTAGAGGACGTGACTTCGAAAAAAGTTCTCTACGGAAGTGATGAAAATTTTAGTAATGTTTTATCCTCTCTTGAAACCAGCAAACTTCAAGCACTTCCTGGTTTTGGATTCACTTGGAATGGTTTAAGTAAATCAACCGTTTTTGGTGGCATCCATCGCGGATTTGCACCACCACGACCAGATCGAGATTTAGCCGGTGCAGACGGGGAAACCCTTCAGAGCGTAACGCCTGAGTTGTCTACCACGATTGAATTGGGTATTCGCTCATCCGTGCTTCAGTCTGGTTATGTTGAAAGTACCTTGTTCAACATGAACATTTCTGACATCGTCGTTCAATCGAGTGATGGTAGTGTTTTCAGGAATGAAGGCAAGGCTCAGCACACCGGTTTTGAGCTTGCTGGAAAGATCAACTTTGGTGAGCTAACTGGCAAGAGAAACAATTACTACGCCAGTCTGGCTTACACCAATCTTTTTATCGCGAAGTTCAAAGACTCGGGGGAAGTCGGGGGTGAGGGCGAGGATGGTTACGGATCCTACTCTGCAGGAAATCGCTTGCCTTATGCACCCAAACACACGCTTGCATTAAATCTCTCCTACGAAGATCAGCAGGGATTGATAGGGCGTGTGGGTGTGACGCATGTCAGTCAGCAGTTTGCCAATACCGATAATTACCGCGGTACAAGCCCTGCTGGGTACTGTGGTGCTTTGAGCAATGGCGATACACAGACTGACTGTGGTTTATTTGGCGAGATACCCGCTCTCACTTTATTCAACGCCTCAATGTCCTATTCACCCGTGGGCCAGAAGGTCACTTATTTTGTGAGTGGTGAAAATCTTGCCGATAAGAAGTATTTCAGTTCTCGTACCAATGGTTTACAAGCTGGACGCGGTCGTACAGTTTTTGCAGGCTTGCGTTACGGTTTCTAACTCACGTTTCTAAAAGGGCGGCGTAAGCCGCCTTTTTTATTTCATCATGATCTGCAGGACATGGTGGTTGGATATGCGCTACAAGTTTTAAGAACCCACCACTTCAATCACCTGATGGCGCTGGGCTAAATGCACCAGCGCCGTCATGGTTTCCAAGTGTAATTTTTCTTTGATTTGGGTTTGGTTGTTAGATACGGTTTTGTGACTGATGAACAAGACCTCGGCACATTCCGAAATGGTGTGACCCAAGGCCAACAGGCGAAAAATCTCATATTCCCGTGTTGACAGGGAAGCGATGCGTTGGGATTCCAGTGCAAATTCACCGCTTGAAATTTCTGTATGCAAGCCATGACTCAGGTATTGCTGTCCGATGTAAACCGCTTGTACCGCGCGCACCAACTCTTCGGGTTCGGCATTTTTCGACACGAACCCCTGTGCGCCACTGTCTAATGCCCGCTGCACCAGCTGGGGGGAGTCGTACATGCTGCACACCAATACTTTGGCATCGGCTTGTCTTTGCAAAATCTTTTGCAGCAAAGACAAACCGCCCATACCTGGCATGGAGACATCAGTGACAGTGACATCGGGCAGATGCAGTTGAAATGCTTGGTAGCCCTCGTCAGCGTTGGTGGCCTCTGCGACCACCTCCAGACCAGGCTCTTGCAATAACAAACGTTTGTAGCCTGTTCGGACCACCGGATGGTCATCAATCAAAAGCACACGAATCACAAAGACTCCTTGGGGATCTGTATGGCCAAACGCAAACCCTGACCAAGTTTGCTGCTGATGGACATGCGACCGGCCACACTGGCGACACGCTCTTGCATACCCAACAGACCAAAGCCTGGGTGTACTGCTTGGGTATCCGCCATACCCCGACCGTCGTCTTCAATGTTCAAGTTCAGTCCTTGCGAATCCAGCGTCAGTTGTACACGTACATGTTTGGCATGGGCATGTCGTGTGACATTGGTGAGTGCTTCTTGCACGATACGGTAAACAGTGACACAAGCATAGTCATTTAAACCCTCGGGAAGGGTTGGTGCCTTGAACTCACAAACCGTTTGGGTGTTTTGCTGCCAGTCATCACACAAAGTCATCAATGCCTGCTCTAAACCCATGCTGTCGAGCGCAGGTGGGCGCAATCGATGCAACATCTGCCGCGTCATTTGTGACAAATGCTGAGCCGACTCGCCAATGCGTTTGACAGACTCTTCAGCTTCGGGGTGAAGCCGTCCACTGCGCTGTAACACCGCAACCTCTGTGCGGATGGCGGTGCAGGTCTGCCCCATTTCGTCGTGTAACTCTCGGGCCAAGGCCAGTCGCTCGTCTTCCTCGGCGGTAAACAGTCTTTGCAACAAGTCGCTGTTGTGTTGCAGCAGTTCTTGCACTTTGAGTTCAGAGCGGCTGCGCTCTTGCAGTTGGGCATGGGCTTCTTGGGTGCGCCGCCAAGCAAACCACCACAAGCCCAGACTCAACACAAGCAGTGTCAATGGCAACTCATCCAGTTGCAAGGTTTCGTAGTTTTGACTGAACAAAGCGACTTGTTCTTGTAATTCTGTGATGGTCGCCACGCCTGCAAAGACCAAGACCAACATCAAAACCAATAAAAGATCTTTATGAATTTGTGTGATTTTCATGATTTTGCAAGTTTGACTTAATCTATTTTATATATCTACAACTTTTCTAAATAATACTTAATAGTTGATTAAATTTTTAGAAGAAACCCTTTGAGGGAAAATACCGAGTGTATTCTGAATTCAGAATACTACAGTCATGGGAATGACTTTTTAATTGCTATGAAAAAACCCCATCTCCCTCCTACTCCCTGCCAAGGTTGCGCTGGCAACACCTCCTGCTCAGACTTGGACCGTCGTCAAGTATTGCAAATGCTTGGCTTAGCCACCTCTTTGCCCTTCATGGCGAGCAACGCCTCGGCCCAAGCAACACCGCTGTTGTTGGTAGATGCGGATGCTGAAAAAGACTTTGCCCCGTTGCGCCCCAGCGACTTGAAGGTGGCTAAACCTTTGTTGGCGTTTCCCTTTGATACCCAAACAGG
>JAIXYA010000207.1 GCA_027490485.1 Comamonadaceae bacterium | reverse complement strand
ATGATGTCCTCGTCCGGTTGGCGTCTGCGCATGTGTTGCGCAGCTTGCTTTTGCCATTGACGGTAGCTGCTGAATATCACCGCCATTTGCGGCTTTTTGCCAGTGATCAACCAGCGCAGCAGGCCCAGTAGCAAGCCCAGCAAGGAAAACAGCAGCACCACCGACAGCAACATGATTGCTATCAATAGGAAAAAGATTTTCATCAGCCAGTTCATGGCTTCATTCTCGCTGAGAACATGGGGTCAACCCTGAGGAACTTTGGCTCTAAACTGTATGCCATTCTTTCAAGGACTTCACCATGCCAAAAGCCTATTTGTTAAGCGTCTACCATGAAATCAAAGACGCCGATGCGGTTGCCGCCTATGCCAAGTTGGCACTGCCAGCTATTCAAGCTGCTGGGGGCACATTTTTAGTCCGAGGCATGCCCGCCGCTGTGAAGGAACACGGCAAGATGGAGCGCACTGTGCTGATTGAGTTCGCCGACCTTGCCACCGCCATGGCGGTGTACGACAGCCCTGGCTACCAAGCGGCCTTGGTCGCTTTGGGTAACAACGCGGTGGTGCGGGACATGCGCATCATCGAAGGCGTCTGAGCATGGCTGAGCTCAGTCAACGTGCTTTAGGTTTAGGCACTGAAAACGCCTTCGTGGTGTTGGCCGAGGTCAACAAGCTGATTCGAGAAGGCCGCAACATCATCTCGTTTTGCATTGGTCAGCCCGACTTTGCCACGCCCCAGCATATCCAAGATGCCGGCATAGCAGCCATTCAGCAAGGCAAGCATGGCTACACGCCATCGGCCGGCATCCCCGAGCTGCGCCAAGCTGCTGCAGACTATTTTTCTCGCACCCGTGGCATTCAGGTGGATGCAGACGACGTGGTGGTGGGTGCGGGTGCCAAGCCCTTCATCGGATACACGATTCAATCGGTCACCGACTACGGTGCAGGTGACGAAGTCATCTACCCCGTGCCAGGTTTTCCCATCTACGACTCGCAAATCAAAGCCAATGGCGCAGTGGGTGTGCCTATTTACCTGCGTGAATCACGCAACTTCGGCTTCGACCCGCAAGAACTGGCTGACAAGATCACGCCCAAAACCAAGCTGTTGATTCTGAATTCCCCGCAAAACCCTACCGGCGGCATCATCCCCAAGGCGGACTTGGAAGCGATCGCAGAGATTTTGCGCAAGCACCCACAGGTATGGGTGTTCGCCGATGAAATTTACGGTCAATTGGTCTATGACGGGGAGTTCAACTCCATCGCTTCTTTGCCTGGCATGCAAGAGCGCACCATCCTCTCCGATGGTTGCTCCAAAACATGGGCCATGACGGGTTGGCGTTTGGGTTTTACGGCCAACAAAAAATTGGCTCCTTACTTCACCAACTGGATCACCAACACCGAGTCGTGTGCCTCGCACATCACCCAGTGGGCGGGTGTGGCGGCTTTGAATGGCCCGCAAGACGATGCCCACCACATGCGTGAGGTGTTTTTGAAACGCCGTAACCTGATTGTGAGCTTGCTCAATCAACTCCCCGGCGTGAAGTGCCAAAGCCCAGGCGGTGCGTTCTACGCATGGCCCAATGTCACCGAGGCTTGTCGCCTGACGCGTTGCGCTGACTCCGAGGAGTTTCGCAAGCGTTTGTTGCTTGAGGCGGGTGTGGCTGTATTGGCTGATATCCACTTTGGGCCGCGTGTGCCAGGTGACGGCCAACACATTCGCTTTAGCTATGCGGCGTCTGATGAGGCCATCCATGCCGGTTTGCAGCGCATGGGTGACTTCATTAAGAAAAACAGCGTTTAAGCCGCGTTCATGTTCTGCTCACTGGTGCCGATGTATTGAGGGTCAAGAGGTTCGCAAGGAACGTCTACCCACTTTGAAGGCACCAGCATGGGTTACCTGATTTCGTTTTTGCTCGGCATTTTTGTGGCTACCGTCGGTGTCAGCGGTGCAGCCTCGGTGCTAGATAAAGCGGTAAAAACCACCCAGATCTTTGTGCAAGAGTCCGTTAAGTAGGCTCTTTGTCGCTGGGTGCGACGCTGGACTTCATTTGATCGAGCAAAAAGCGTGTGACGCTTTCCTCAGCAGTGCCTTTCCACCATGTTGATTCTCGCCAAGCCGTGAGGTCAATCATGGCCGACACCAGAAGCAACACAAACACCCCTGACACCATGCCAAAGACGCCGCCCAAGGTGCGGTGCGCAGGTTGTGGCCCGCTGCGGGTAAACAATTTGCGGTGCAAGACCACCGCTTGGTGGCCAATGAACAAGGTAACGATCAATGCGATGAGTGCGCCCATATCGTCGCGCAGTGCTTCACCTGGACCGCCGAGGGGTAACCAAGCGCCGATGGAGGGGCCGAGCTTGACAACAGCCACAAACGCCGCCACAAAACCCACCATAGACAGGGCTTGGGGCAACCAGCCGCGGTAAGCGCCAATGCCAATGGAACACAGGATGGTTATCAAAAACAAACCATCTAAAAAACTCAAGTCCCACATTTATATTGTTTTCACAAAAGATATCAAAACGATCCATATCGTTATAACCATCTTATGCGAAAAACAATAATTGATTAAAAATTCATCAAAATCAACGAATTATGTTCTTGAGCAGCTTGTCGGTGTCCATATTCATCGCCGCTTCAAACGTTGTTGAAAATTGTTTGGCCGCACGCATGAGCATTCGTGTGGGAACGCCTTGGGTGTAAGAAATGGCGTGACGCGCAAACAGCACTGGCCCCTTGGCGCTTTGCCGTACTTGAAATTTTTGGTGGGTGAATTTTTCATTCACCTGGTTGCAAAACGCCTCCACAGTTGCCAAAGGGGTATCCACACTGGTGGAGAAACCTTGGCCAATGAAGATCAGTTGTTTGGTGTCGTTGGCTACCCGCGTCCAAAAGGGATACATAAAACCACGCGAACCGTAAACATCGCCATTTTTTTCCAATCGCGCATCGGTGCGGTTGGCGTTGTAGAGGTCGGCCACCAATTGGTTGGTCACTTCGAAAGGTTTCCACACCTTGATGTTTTCATCTGCCATTTGGGCGCGGGACTCCTCAAACAACTCCAGCAATTTGGCGGACAGCAAGGGGATTTGCGATTTGAGGTAACCGCCTGAGCGCAAAGAGGTTTGCAAGGTGATTTGCAACTCGTCAAATTGGGGTGCCTTGATTTGAATGGCTGAGGGCGCGGTCTGGGAAAAAGTCTCCCTGAAGTAGCGATCAGGCTTGGGCATGAAAAAATCTTGGTAAAGCTCGATATCTTTGATGAGCTTTTCTATGGTCATGCCAAAGAAAAAGTGGCGCAGATCTTTTTGCTCCATGACGTTGTCATAGAATATTTTGATGGCGTCGACTAATTTTTCTTTGTTGTCGGGCGTGTCCATGAGTTGCATGCGGTAACTTTCTTCAAAATGACAGTTTTGCAATTGCAATCATTTTATAAAATTTGGCAGATGTAAACCTGTTGTACGTTCTCAGTATCGTCCCCAAATGGGGAAAATTGAATCTTTTTTTTTGTTTTTTTTCAGAGGTTTGATGATGGTCAGAAGATGGTTTGTTTTTTGTGTGTTTTCATTAGGGGCGATGGGCGCTGCTTGGGCTGATTTGTCCTCTTGTGCCAAGATCAGCGACCCAGACAAAAAGAATTTCTGTTTAGGCACCTATTCAGCCAGTGGCACCTATTGCGACAAGATCAAAAACGGCGAACTCAGGCGCGATTGCATGTTCAAAGCCATCCGTATGCAGCGCGACAATACGTGGAAGCCGACCAAGTCTGCTCCCAAAACTGAGGAGTAATCTATTTCCAGTTCACATTTGCCCATTGTCTTGGTGCATGGTGCGTGGCATGGTGCATGGTGCTGGCGCAAGTTAGTCCCTTTGCTGGTGGATGAGGGTTTGGAGGTTTACACCCCGACCCAAACTGGTGTGGGAGAAAAGGCTGATTTGCTCTCGAAAGACATCAGTCTAGAGACATTTATTCAAGACATCACAGACTTCCTCAACGAGCGGGATCTGCACAATGTGGTCTTGGTAGGACACAGCTTTGCCGGCATCAGCATCAGCGGTGTGGCAGACCGAATGCCTGAGCGCATAAGCCGTCTGGTTTACCTCGATGCCTTGTTGCTGCAAAACGATCAAAGCGTGTTTGACATCATCCCACCCGAGTTGGTTCAAGCCAGACGCGAACTGGCTCAGCAAACCTCGGGTGGGGTCTCTTTGCCCGCGCCAGACCCGTCAGTCTTTGGCGTGGCTGATGCTGAGGATGTTCAATGGGTGAAAAGCCAATGTACGCCTCACCCCTTGTCTCCCTATGAAAGCAAAATGAAGTTGACCCATGCTTTGGGCAATGGCTTGGCTGCCACCTATATTGCTGTAACCCCCCATTACCAAGCGACCACCTCTTCGCGCAACTATGCCAAGGCCCGTTCTGATTGGCAGTATGTGGAGATGCAGGCAGGCCACGATGCCATGGTGACCTCGCCACAAGCGCTGTGCGAACTGATCGCACCATTGGCAAAAGCGCAACCTTTACGGGTGCCATCGATGGAAGACCGTGCCTTGAAGTTCATCGAAGGCCACAACCGAGAAATTTGGATCGGTATTGCGGTGCTGGCAGCGTTGGTGGTGTTTTTCAAATAAAGCACGCTGCTCAACAAAACCCATTCTCGTCAAAGTTCCTATAAATGGCCCGTCTTCACCAAGATGGTGCAACCTTCGACGCTGAATGGCTTGTGGGCGCTCATGTGAGGACTGCGCAACCAAAATCCCTTTGGATAGCGACCATGCTCGTCTTCAAAAACGCCATCTACAACAAATATTTCTTCGCCCCCAAAATGTCTGTGGGGGTTGAAATACGTGCCTGGCGCCCAACGGACCAAGGCTGTATTGGTGGTGCCAACATTTGCCAGAGGCATCACAGTGAGCCCTGGAACCAATCCTTGGTACCACTCAGCCGATTGGGAGTTGATGACCACACGCTCATGGTCTGAGGGATCTTGGTATCTGAGTTTGACAAACAGGGTACAACCCGTTTCAGTGAATGGCGTATGGCTAGAGCCAGGTGGATTCTTGACGTAGGTGCCAGCAGGGTAGCGGCCCAGCTCATCTTGAAACACACCATCGAGGACCAGAAACTCTTCTCCCAGCTCATGCTGGTGAGGGGT